>CALMWI010000452.1 GCA_937873545.1 uncultured bacterium
GAAGTTAAGTATCAGAAAAGCCTCCAGTATGATCCCGAAATTATTGATATATACTTTTATTTCAGAGTAAAAAACTATGAGGAATTCGTAAAATATAACAAGGCTGAGATGGCTAAACTGGAAGGAATAGAACTTACTGAAAATGAAAGAAGCGTTCTGGAAAAGATAAAATGAATAAAACGCTCATAATTGTACCCGCATTCAACGAAGCGGGAAATATTGAGAACGCTATTGCGGACATTGAGATGCATAAAAAAGAATACGATATTCTTGTTATAAATGACTGCTCGACAGACAATACTTCTGAAGTCGTTCGACGGATAAAAAACTGCACAGTAATAGACCTACCCGTTAATCTGGGCATCGGCGGAGCTGTCCAAACGGGATTTAGGTATGCTTCTGAGAACGGATACGAATATTCAGTTCAGTTCGACGGTGACGGCCAGCATAATGCGGCAGAGATAGAAAAAATACTCGACCCCGTTCAAAACGGAAAAGCAGATGTAGTTATAGGATCAAGATTTTTGAAAAAAGAACCTAATTTCCGGTCAACTTTCGCAAGAAGGAAAGGCATTTATATATTCAAGATAGTAAATCTGATCCTGACGGGCCAGAGGATAACTGACAACACTTCAGGTTTCAGGGCATACAATAAACAGGCGACTGAGTTCCTGTCTCACAATTATCCAGAGGATTACCCGGAACCGGAATCAGTAGTTCTTCTCGGCCGGAACGGCTTCAAAATCAAAGAAGTTTCGGTAAGCATGAAAGAACGGCAGAACGGCAGATCTTCGATAGCTGGACTGAGAATACCATACTATATGTTCAAAGTCCTTCTGTCGGTTTTAATGACATCTCTCAGAAAAAGGAAGAACTATGCTTGAGAATATCAATACGGATAAGATACAGTATTTCGCCATAGCAGGAAGTATTCTTCTTCTTCTCTTTATTATCGAGCTGATAAGGCGGAAAAAGATAAAGGAGCAGTATTCTCTTTTATGGCTGTTCTTCAGTGCCGCGTTCATTACTTTATCACTATGGAGAGACGGGATCGAAGAGATCGCTGTACTTGTCGGTATAGCTTACGCTCCCGCAGCTTTCCTGCTTATCCTTGTAATGGCCATATTTTTAATACTGATAGAATTTTCGGTCATAATCTCAAAATTATCCGACACGAATAAAACACTTGTTCAGCAGGTAGGTCTGCTAAAAGAGAAAATTAAAAAGATCGAAGCTAAAAATGAGTGAGTTCGATATTGTAATAGAACCGAAGAAAACGATCGGTCACTACTGGAAGGAACTCTGGCAGTACAGGGAGCTTTTCTATTTCTTCGCATGGAGGGACTTTAAGGTTCAGTATA
>CALMWI010000453.1 GCA_937873545.1 uncultured bacterium
ATCACATCTAAGCATTCAAAAACTGATGTTTACGAATACACAACAGAAGCGGCTGAAAGATTTATTGAAATAGCTGCGGGTGTACGCGATACTATCAGCTATAACAAATACAAATTCGTTCTGCTAAACAAGCTGTACGCAAAAGAAAATTATATCGCGGTCACATCATCAGACTACGGCGATCCGAAAACAGGAACACCGGCACTAAAATCAAATCCGGCGATAAACGGAAAATCGGTCATACCTACAAAACTTTCAGGAACCGATGATGTTTATGTAGTTCCAAATCCTTACAGAGGCGATGTTGATTACGAAGCTATGGGATGGGAAAATGTGGATCAGGCCGATGTTTGGGAAGAGCAGGATAGAAAGATCGTTTTTATGAATGTTCCTTTAAGATCCGTACTGAGAATTTACACTCTTGGCGGCGACCTTGTAAAAACTATCGGGCATAACGGTAACGCAAGGGTAGCAGAAAGATACCAGTACGGCGAATACGGAATTTCATGGGATCTGATCAACGACAATAATCAGGCAGTGGCATCCGGAATATACCTGTTCAGCGTTCAGGATGTAGATAAAAATGTAGATGACTTTGTCGGTAAATTTGTGATCATTAAATAAAAACGGAGTAAGGAAATGAAAAAATTATTAGTACTATTCGCGCTCTTTATCGTTTCGTTACAGTTTTTTTCCTGCTCTACGGATTATGACGGAAAAGATCCTGTAAATCAGGATCCTATCATTAATATCTATGACACTTCAGATATCACAAGCAGTAAAAGACAAAAATACAATGGTACGGGAACGATATAGACGGAACCAAACTGAATTACTACTACACAGTAACAACGGACACTACGCTCAATGCGACAACTGTTCTTACCGCGCTGCCGCTTACGGGTCTGGATTCTGACGGTAAACCGAACTGGACGAAAACCGATAAGACATACGCATATATTTCTATGCCTTACGGGCCATATCACAGCGCGACGGTATTCATGGAAGATACAGTCTATACTGAGACAGGCGCTGACAGCGTTACTTTAAATGTACCTTTCAAAGCAGTATATTCAAAATTCTTTGTTTACGGCGTGGATGAAGAAGGAAATACGACCGAGACGACAACAAAGATATTCAGAAGGACCAACAGGATACCTAAGCATCCGATGGTGTTTTCGAGCAAACTCGGGGTCAACGGTTTTGACCAGTACTGGATGACAGTCGGCGCGGATTCAGCGCAGATGGTCTTAAGAGAAGCGACTTCTTTCTGGAAGCCTTTCGACTTCAAATGGATGGGCGAAGACCCGGACGGAACCGATGTTGATCTTGAATTTAAATGGGAATTGTACGAGAGAACGGCAAAAGGAGAAGTTCTTGTTGTTCAGTCTGCAGGATGGAGCATTAACAATCTGTCCAAATCCTTTGATGACGAGATCTTTGACCACAATCCGCAGGGAAAATATTCATTCAGAGTTTATGTAAGGGATGACGCATTCGAAGAATCAGAGAATCACGCTACTGTGAACTTTGAAGTATTCGCTCCCCAGTTCGATAAAGGTATTCTATTCATAAACGATACGGATTCGACACTTACACAAGACCCAAGTTATCTGTATTATGAAGGAAACCCATTAGAAAGCAGCGTGAAGACCATGTACAGATCACTGCTCGAAGCTTCCGGTTATACCGATACCAATTCGAATCCTTTAAAAAGCTACGACATAGTTAAGTTTCAGGTAGAAACTGAATTTGTAAGGACAGATACTACATTTACAGTATCCGGAACGGACACAACTTGGACTTATACCGATGTTTATGTTAACTTCTATTCGCCTAACATCAGAAAACTTTCCGAGTACCGCATGGTGATAATTGCATCTGAAGACAGAAGTAACGAGTCCGGTGTTGACTATAGC
>CALMWI010000454.1 GCA_937873545.1 uncultured bacterium
GTCTGGTCTTTGGCCGATATTATACCTGCCTGGATCGCCGCTCCGAGCGCAACAGCTTCGTCAGGATTTACCTGGGTGGAAGGTTTTTTCCCGGTAACTCTTACGATCATATCTATAACTGCGGGAATTCTTGTGGAACCGCCGACCAGGAGAACCTGATCCACATCTTTCCAGTCAAGCCCGGCGTCTGTCATAACCGCATTAATAAGAAGTTCTGTTCTGGTAATAAAATCAGCGACAAGGTCCGAAAACAGCTTTCTTGTAACTGTTATTCTGGCCGATTTACCTTTTGCCGAAAGATACACAGTGGTGCTTAGTTTTGTGGAAAGCACCTTTTTGGAATTTTCCGCTTTGAGTCTAAGATCCTGTACAAGAACAGGGTCCTCGAAAAGATCTATATCGTGCTGCTGCTTGAACTTATCATTCAGATAGATCATCAGTTTTTCATCAAAATTGTTACCTCCGAGCTGTCTGTCACCGTCACTTGCAAGGACTTCAAAATTTGCATTATCAACTCTCATTATAGTAACGTCAAAAGTTCCTCCGCCGAGATCATATACGAGGATCTTCTGTTGTACGTTTTTGTCCAGCCCGTAGGTCAGAGCGGCTGCGGTCGGCTCGTTAATTATCTGAAGAACATTGACCCCAGAAATTTTGCCGGCATCAACGGTAGCTTTTCTCTGTTTGTCGTTAAAATAAGCGGGTACTGTAATAACTACATCTGTGATCTTATCGTTCAAGAAATTTTCGGCATCTTCAATAAGCTTTCTTAAGATCATCGCAGAAATATCTTCAGGTTTATATTCGTTCTGTTTATACTCGAATACATAATCGCTGGAACCCATTTGCGATTTTATCGAAGCTACAGTTCTCTCAGGTTCTGCAACACAGGACTGTTTGGCTATACTGCCGACTATTATCTGGTCGTCATCAAATAAAACTACTGAAGGTGTTATCCTTTCGCCTTCTTTATTCGGAATAATTTCAGCCTTGCCGAATTCATTGACCATAGCTATTGCAGAGTTTGTTGTACCTAAGTCTATCCCTATCAGTTTCATCTGATCGTCCTCATTTCAATAATTTTCTTCTTGCCTGAGAAATAATCGCAAGCATTTCTTCAGCTTCAGAACGCATTCTGACATTCGGTGAATTGATCCT
>CALMWI010000455.1 GCA_937873545.1 uncultured bacterium
GAAAATCAAAATCAAGATCGATCCTTGCGATCCCGTCGTCGTCGCTGTTCGTAGTCAACAAAGTTGTAGCTTCAGCCGGGAAAGTATTTGAATTAGTTACTTCTGTATAATCAAAAAGCATGTCCCATGCATACGGTGAATTTCCGCCGCTGACAGAGAGCTGCTCGCTGTAAAACTGACCTGACTGCGCGTCAGGTAGTGACGAATTTGTTATTGAAGGCTGATTAAAGCTGGTGCTTGCAATTACGCTCATATATGTCGTTGAGTTAGTTACTATCGTTAAATTTGATTGTGAACTCGTTGTTGTTACTCCGTTCTCGTCAACTACTGCCATAGAAACTATGCTGCCGGACCCTGATCCTCCGGCATCTTTCTGTTCAACACAGATAAAATATTTTGCCGGTTGAGCGCTGTCCACATAGCTCAATAAGGGACTTATATCAAGTCCGAGTTCCAAAGTCTTGTATGAATTTGATGTATTATTACCTTCCATATAATAATTCGCTCCGCCCTGATAATTAAAAATCGGATATGTTATAATATAATCAGGAACCGTTGCTGAAGTATTTGCTGAAACACCCGCATAGATCTTAAGCTCTTTTCTGTCACTGTAAGAAACTGTAGCTTTAAGCTTTAATTGCGGAACAAAGGAATTTTTAACTTTCATAGTGTAAACAGTGTTGCTGTTTATTCCTCCGTCAGCTAGCGGTAAAGCCAGCGTTCTGTAAGGTACCCACGCGAAACCGAGCGTGCCCCATGAAGTGCCCCATGAATTAGCCATTTTCACTGCACCTTTTTCCCAGTCCAGCATATTTACAACACTGTCGCCGTTGATGTCGATATCGTTGGTGAACCTACCGTCGCTGTTAAAATCATAACGTACGGAATCATTGTATCCTACGAAAGTCATCGCATGATTGACTACAGGGTCCCAGTTTAAAACTACTGTCTGACCGGCGTTTTCAGTTCCGGCCGGTAATGTGCTGGTAGCAAAGGTATAACTTACTCCTGCTGAGAAATTGACTATTCCTCCAGCCGCAGATCCGTCACAATGGTCGTTAAAATACTGTTTTAAAGTTGCAAGTCCTTCAGGCGTACCAACAGGTATCTGGAAAACTTCCGACACCCTGTTGTTCATACCTGTCTGGTAAATCGGGAATCCGTCTTTCCACAGAAGATTCTGATAAGTT
>CALMWI010000456.1 GCA_937873545.1 uncultured bacterium
ATGCTGAAACTTATCGCGGTGGTATCGAGTACTCTCAAATTCTTATTTAATACATCAATATATGATATCTTATCAATCTTTTTCGCTTTCGGGTTTTTTACTGGATCAGAATCATATACTCCGTCAACTTTTGTTGCCTTTATTATAATTTCAGCATTTATTTCGCGCGCCCTCAAAACCGCGGCAGTATCCGTGGTAAAATACGGGTTCCCGGTACCTCCTCCAAAAATGACGATCCTCCCCTTTTCAAAATGCCTCATTGCTCTTCTTATCACTATAGGTTCCGCTATAGAATCCATCGGAATAGAACTCTGAATAACAGTTTCAATTCCTTCAAGCTCAAGAGCATTCTGTATAGCTATCGAGTTAATTAAAGTCGCGAGCATTCCCATCTGATCGGCCTGAACTCTGTCCATGTTTTTTGCGTGGGCTGAAAGGCCTCTGAAAATATTACCGCCCCCGATCACTATTCCTATCTGAACACCAAGCTTATAAATCTCTTTTACCTCTGTTGCTGTATTTTTTACGATCTCAGGATCTATTCCGTAACCCTGGCTTCCGACAAGTGCTTCACCCGATAATTTCAAAAGTATCCTTTTGTATTTGGCTTTTTTCATCATCCCGTCCTGATTTAAATTAAATAAAAAAGGCTTTGAATTATCAAAGCCTTTTAGAATTTTACTGCTGAGCCCCTATCTGGAAACGGACAAATTTATCAATTTTTATTGTTGTACCTGCCGATTTCTCGACTGAAGATATAAGCTCTTTTACGAACATCTTTTCCTTAACATATTCCTGTTCCAATAAGCAGGACTCGGCAAATATCTTGCCTTTCCTTCCTTCAACTATCTTTTCAAGAATATTCTCAGGTTTATTCGCGTTTTTAGGATCTTCTTTAAGCTGTGCTTTAATTATCTCAAGCTCGCCTTTAACGAATTCGGGATCCAGATCGTCCGATGATATCGATTTTGGTGCTAAAGAAGCTATCTGAAGGGTCAGATTCTTCGCAAGTTCTATTATTTCAGCGTTTGAAGATTTTGATTTGTCGCCAAGGCTGAGTTTGATCAGAACTCCGACTTTCAGGTTGGAATGGATATAGTGGGAAACGACATCCCCTTCCATTCTTTCATATTCAATGATAGAGATGTTCTCGCCGAGTTTTGCTCTTATTTCGGTAAGTTCTGTATTAATCTCTTCGCTTTCAAATTTTGAAAAATCTCCGTTGAAAGCTATTGCCGACATTTTTTCGCCGAAATTTAAAAATTCCTGAGTATTTCTTACAGGTTCGGTTTCACATGTCAGCTTCAGCATCGATGCTGTTTTATTGTCATCTGATACTCTGCAGAATATCCTGCCGTGATTAGTCTCGTTCCCGATCCTTTTTGCGGCTTTGGCCATTCCTTTTTCTCTTAATATTTTAACAGCTTCTTCAAAATCACCATTGGATTCTGCCAAAGCTTTTTTGCAGTCCATCATCGGAGATCCGGTCGATTTTCTTAAGTCCGCTACCATTTTTGCTGTTATTTCTGCCATATTATATCTCCCGCATTTTGTGTTTAATTCTCTGAAGGCTGTTCTTCTTTTTCATCCTCGTTCCTGACCGGTTTTCTTAACGGTCTTTTCGGAGCTCTTTTTTTATCGGTGTCTTCGCTGTTTTCTATCGGCGCTCTGCCTTCGTCTGCGCTTTTAATATTAGCTACCTGGCTGGCTTCAAGAATCGCATCGCTGAAAACTTTTGTAATAAGCCCGATAGACTTAAAGGCATCATCGTTCGCAGGGATAACATAATCTATATCATCTGTATCTGAGTTGGTATCGCATATCGCAAAAACAGGGATCTTTAGCTTTTTAGCTTCCTTTATCGCTATTACTTCTTTTATCGTATCGACTACAAAGATAGCATTGGGAACCACTTTCATAGTTCTTACGCCTTCCAGAACCTTATTAAGCTTTGCTTTTTCTTTTTCTATCATGATCTTTTCTTTTTTCGTGATCTTTTGATAAGTACCGTCAGTTGCTTTTCTCTCAAGTTCTTCCAAGGTTCTAATGGAATTTCTAATGGTCTGAAAGTTGGTCAGAAAACCGCCCAGCCATCTTTCTGTCACATAGTTCATCTGACATCTTACTGCTTCTTCTTTCAGAAGGTCCTTAGCCTGTGCTTTTGTTCCTACGAAAAGAATTTTACCTCTTTTAGCTATGATCTTCATCGCAGCGTCGCATGCTTCATCGATCTTTTCTACGGTTTTGTTTAGATCGATCAGATGAATACCTTTCTTCTTTGTGAAGATATAAGGTCTCATTTTGGGATTCCATCTTTTTGACAGGTGACCGAAGTGCGATCCTGCCAGAAGAAGCTGTTGTGTTGTTACTCTCGGCATTTTTTCTCCTTTTGGGGTTTTATACGCATTTTATGCGCATCCGTGCTTTCTGCCCGGATTATCCGTACCCTGTTCATCTCTTTTACCGACACACCGTAATATCATCAGGCGCACCCCGATAAAAGATCGCAGAATACTTTTTGTTTTATTAAAGATACTACCTCTTAGAGAACTGGTATCTTTTTCTTGCTTTTGCGAGTCCGTATTTTTTTCTTTCTTTCTGTCTTGAATCTCTTGTAAGCATTCCGGCAGCTCTTAAAGATCTTTTCAGGTTTTCGTCAAAAGTAACTAAAGCTC
>CALMWI010000457.1 GCA_937873545.1 uncultured bacterium
AAAATGAAAATGCCGTTTATCTGTAAAATAATAGGCTCCGGTAATAACTTTTCTTCTCTTGGAATGCATAAGGTAGTTTACATCTACTTCGGGATGTTCGAACAAAAGTTTTCCCTCTTTCCCTGTTTCGAGATCGTATTCAAACAGAGCATTTTTATCTCTGCCGACATTGGAGGTTACAAATAAAGAATTGTTGTCGAAAGTGAAAAGCAGCGGTGATGCGCCTTCCTTAAAATCATATGAGGCAATTTCTTTCCATTCGCTTTCTTCGGTTTTACGATATAATATTCCGACGTTTACGCCGTCGATCGTTGTTGCTAAACGAAGTTTTCCGTCATGGTCTGTCATCCAGCTGTTAATATTTCCCGGGTTTTCCGCAATCTGAGTCATCTCTCCGGTATTTATATTAAGCCGGAAAATATCAAAGATTTCAGGATTTCTTTTATTCATTTGAAAAAGAATGTGGTCAGGATCATCTCTTAATTCATCAACAATATCACATTTGACATTCTCGTAAGGTGTGAATTCGATCTGGTTCGATCCGTCAAAGTTAACGCCATACAGCCTTGTATTTTCATCGCCGCCTTTATCCATAATATAAATTATACGGTCGTCGTTTGCCCAAATATAATAATAAATGCTTCTTTCTGTCGCCGCGGTAACCCGTTTGATCTCTCCGGTTTCCATGTTTTTTACAACAACATTCATTCTGCTTTTCCACGGTTCCATCCATGAGAGATAGTTCCCTCCCGGAGACAACACAACGCTCACTTTTTCGGGATTCTTAAAAAAATCTTCCATCGGGATCATTCTTGTCATTTTTTACTCCTATTTTTTAGTTCGGATTTTTCACGGTACTTCTCGAAATTCTATCTGTTTTATAATAAAATGTGCTGTTGTAGATTTGCCGGAGCCGGTAATACCGTCCACAAAAATCAGCTTTGTTTTTATCATAAAATATCCCTCTGTTTAATACTCATAAACTTTCAAATAATTATCATCTCTGTTCTTATAGTATATCCTGTCGCCGATAAACCATCTGTTATGGCCGGTATAAACAATATCAAAAGCTTTGCCGATATCCATTTTAAAAGAGTTGATAAATACGCCGTCTTTAAAAGCGTCAACTATATAATCAAATCTGTTCTCCGGGGTTCTCTCAATTGAAGCCTGAACGAGAAGATAACCGTCTTTGGTGGCATGAAGTCCGAAAACATTAGCCGCATTTTTATAGGTGTTAATATTTTTGAATTCAGTTTTGCCAAGATAAGTATCTTCGATGTCTAAATCAGTGACTTTAAGTCTCATATAGTTCTTTCTTATCTTATACAGAAGTTCTCCGTTAAAATTAAAAACGAGAATACTGTACTTGTCTGTGCTGTTTTCCATAACATAGATCTCATCTTTTCCGACTGCGTAAGGAGGCTGATAGTTTGCAGGCCAGAAGCGGTCATTCGGCGGCTGGAGTATTTCCTCTCTATTATAAAGTTCTTTGTACGGTATTGATTTTTTTGTATATATCGGTATCTGATACACAGTAAACACCTTTTCTTCTTCGTACCTGTCCAAAGC
>CALMWI010000458.1 GCA_937873545.1 uncultured bacterium
CTATTTCGAGAGCAGTTTAATAAATTTTTCAGTGAATTCGTAGCGGTTTGTATCGTAAGGAACGATTGCAGTTATTTTTTCGCCTTCGTTCTCGACATTTATGTCATAAAGCATTTCTTTGACCTGGAACGCAAGATTTTCCTGTAACTGCAGCGCAATTTCGGTATTTTCAACATCGTATAGCTTTTCCATATCGAAAATGAACTTTATACCCTCTTCCCTGCCGACATCGATCGAAGTTATACTTTTTATAAATATTCTGCCGGCAATTATGGAAAGATAGAGATTGTTGAAAAGGTTGACAGCTTCAGGCGGCATCACTCCGAACCTGTCTTTGATCTCGTCCGTGAGTGCGTCTATCTCGTTCTTCTCCGTAAAATTCATCATGCGCCTGTAAATTTCCACACGCTCGGAATCGTCTTCGATATAATACTCGGGAAGGAACATCTTCGATCTTAGATTTACAGATGCTTTGATATATTTCGAAGGTGTTTTAATATGTCTTAACACTTCTTTAAACTCTTCTTCTTTAAGCTCCATAACAGCATCTTCGAGGATCTTTGCGTAAAGGTCAAAACCGACATTCTCGATATAGCCGCTCTGCTCCGATCCAAGCAGATTTCCGGCTCCTCTGATCTCGAGATCCTTCATAGCTATCTGAAATCCCGAACCGAGATCCGTGAATTCGCTTATAGTTTCAAGCCTTTTCCGAGCCACTGACGACAGCGAATTCGGTTCTGTCGTAAGCAGGTACGCATAAGCCTGTCTTGATGATCTGCCTATCCTGCCTCTGAGCTGATAAAGCTGAGACAGTCCGAAAGTATCCGCTTTATTTACGATCATAGTGTTCACATTCGGTATGTCAACGCCGTTTTCGATCAGCGTTGTGGCTATCAGAACGGAATACTTTTTGTACATGAATTCATGCATTACCTGTTCAAGTTCGGCAGGTTTCATCTGCCCGTGGGCCACCGTCATGCTTACATTCGGAACTATTTTTTCAAGAATGGCTTTCATTGAGAATATCGTCTCCACCCTGTTGTGGATGAAGAATACCTGCCCTCCCCTGTCTATCTCTTTCATGATCGCTTCGTATATAATCTCCTCTTTAAAAGGATGAATCTCGGTCAGTATCGGCAGCCTGTTTACAGGCGGGGTATTTATTAAACTCAGATCCCTTACGCCTATAAGCGACATGTGAAGGGTTCTTGGGATCGGAGTGGCTGTCAGGGTCATTACATCGATATTTACCTTTAGCTCTTTGATCCTTTCTTTATGCGAAACGCCGAATCTCTGTTCCTCGTCAACTATAAGAAGTCCGAGATCCTTGAATTCTACATCCTTTGAAAGTATTCTGTGCGTTCCGATAACTATGTCAACCTTTCCCGCTTTGAGATCCGCCAGGGTTTTCTTCTGATCCGAAGCTCTCTTGAATCGTGACAGATATTCCACTCTGACAGGATATTTTTCAAGCCTGTCCCTGAAATTTTCATAATGCTGATCAACAAGAATTGTCGTAGGCGCGAGAACGGCTACCTGTTTACCTGACACCGCGGCCTTGAAAGCGGCTCTCATGGCTATCTCAGTCTTGCCGAATCCCACATCGCCGCAGATAAGCCTGTCCATCGGTACGGTTGACTCCATATCCCTTTTAAAATCATCGGTCGATTTGATCTGATCAGGCGTGTCCTCGTACTCGAATGACGCTTCAAGCTCGGTCTGCCAGATAGTGTCTGACGGAAAAGCGTAACCTTTTGCGGTCTTTCTCTGCGCATAAAGTTTTATCAATTCCCTCGCGGCAGTTTTTACCGATTCTTTTGTTTTCTCTTTCAGTTTCTGGAACTGATTCCCGCCAAGTTTCGATAACGCGGGTACAGCCGCATCGCCTGCTTTATATTTCTGTATTAAATGTATCTGATCAAGTTTAAGAAACAGTATGTCTCCGCCTTTGTAAAGCAGTTTTACTACATCGCGCTCAGAGCCGGCTACAGTTATTTTCTCCAGACATAAAAACTGCCCGATCCCGTGATCAATGTGAACCACGAAATCGCCGTATTTCATTCTTTGAAGGTCTTTGAACGGAATGATCTTCTTGAATCTTCTTATCAGTTTCGGTCTTCTGACACGCCCGAAGATCTGATGATCGGTATAAACTGTCAGCTTTGAATCTGGAAGAAAAAACCCTTCGTGAAGTCCGCCGTCAAGCACCGTATAGTTTTTAAGCTCAGGTACTTCCTCGAAAATAATCTCGTTGAATCTTTCGGTCTGCCCCGGATTATCGCAGAGTATGTATGAATAAATATCTTTTATATCGTTATTTTTTAACGAAGTCAGGAACGGCTTGAAATCATAGCGGTATGAAATCTGATCTTTTATCACGATCTTAATATCTTTGTTCTCATCGGTAAAGCCGTTTATGAATCCCTTCCTCTGACTTATAAGATCAAAAACGATTTCTGTATGAAAATATTTTTTATCGTAATGCAGGCCGCGATGATCCACCCTTTCAAAGCCTGCGATAATATGATCCCTGTAATAATCCTCGAGCTTTTTTTTGAGATCGTCGCATTCTTCCATGAAAAATATCGTGTTCTCAGCTTTTATTATCTCAAATAAATTCTCACCGGTACCAGAATCCGATCTCATGTCGGAAAGATAGATCTCTATCAAGTCAACCTCTTTGACCCTTTTCTGAGTTACCGGATCGAAATATCTTATTGATTCGATCTCATCTCCGAAAAGCTCGATCCTGACGGGATATTCAACCGCGTAGGGATATATATCAATGATGTTCCCTTTTTTAGAGAATTCGCCTATATTCTCAACAGAATTAACCTTCTCAAAACCCTTTTCGACGAACTTTCCAATAAGCGTGTCAGGTTTAACAGTAGATTTTTTCTTGAGCTTCAGCTTTATGTCTTTTGCGCCGGCATCGGTCGGGATCTTCTCGAACAGATTTCTGTAAGTAGTTGACAATATCTTAAACTTCTGGTCTGATATTTTATCGAGAGTTAGAAGCCTTGTACCTTTCCTCTCGTCGTCAATGTCTCCCGAGCAATAAGCGTAATTTTCTCCGGGAAGCAGAAGGTCGCAGATGCTTTCGCTCTCTGTTATCAGACTGATGTCGTCTCTCATCTTTTCGGCATTCTCAACCGAATCGGCGAGGAATATCACTTTGTATTTCAGCTTTTCGTGAAGGTATGCCAACAGAAATGATTTGAATGAATATGTAATGCCTTTTGTATAGAAAATATTTTTTTTATTAATACCCCCGACAACCTTTTGAAGGTCTTCTGAGGAATATATCGCTTTCTTTAATTTCTGGACGGACATTTAGCTCTATCAACCTGTCAGATTTTTTTAGCCTTATCGCTGTTTTTGATAATTGATACTATGCCGTCGGAGATAAGAATGTAAACGAGCATCGTCAAAGCTGATCTGGTGAGATATTTTATCATCGTTGCGCGGTTTATGAAAAATGAATCGAAGCACGCTGCAGCGATCATTACAAAAAAGAAGAAATAGATAATAGCCCATAAAATATTATTGAGCCTCATATTTTTATCCTTCAGCGATCCCGGTTCAAAAGGCATTGGTTTTTTTATAACATCAGGCACGATAAGCCCGAAAGAAGCGATCATTATTACATTCGCGAGAAATCTGTTTTTTATGCCTTTCATTATGCTCTCCGTAAATTTTCAGCCGGAATTATAAGATAAATTTTTTCTATCTTCAACATTTATCTCGGGTATTTCTACGATTCACGGGCGGATTTGTTCAACTTATCTCTTTCTCTCAGTTCTCTGAAGAAATTCTGCATCAGTTCGTAAATCTCGTTACGCATAAGACCGCTTTCGGCCGTGACTGTTTTATTTATGTTAAGTTCCTGAAGCCCGTCGAATCTTGACGAGATAAATCCGATCCTGGGGTCTTCCAGACCGTAAACGATACGGCCTATTCTGGAAAGAGAGATCGCTCCTGTGCACATCATGCAGGGTTCAACTGTGACATACAGCGTGCAGTCATTTAAACGCCAGTTGTCCTTCGTATTCTCAGCTGCGGTTATTGCTATCATTTCGGCATGAGCCGTCGCGTCTCTCAAAAGTTCGGTCTGGTTATAGCCCTCCCCTATTATCTTCCCATCCCGAACGATCACGGCTCCGATCGGTACTTCGCCTTCTTCATAGGCTCTCATCGCAAGCAGATAGGCTTTTTTCATAAATTTTGAATCGGTCTCGTCGAACATACAAATTCCTTCTATAAAAGAGCATTTTCCCATAATTGTTTTAAAGCGCCGGCATTCCCAACGCTGAACAGGTTCAGATATTCCGGGTCGTCGTAAAGGTTCTTTTTCGGGATCTTATCATATTCTGTTCCATAGTGTTTATACTGGCTGTGCAGCAGGTCTCTTTCGATCTTTTTCATAAAATGTATATGAAAATACAGTCCCATAGGCTGACTTGAAGCGAGCCAGCTTTTCATATAATCTGCAAACCACCATCGTTGTTCCACGATGT
>CALMWI010000459.1 GCA_937873545.1 uncultured bacterium
ATTTCTTGCTGATCATTATTCAACTTTACAAAACGCTCTACTTAATGATCCCTTTTCCGACTGTATCGGCGACCATGCTTTTCACGAATTCCGAGATATCTTCGGAGCCGTCTTTAATTATCGAATTTTTATCGAGGATCATATCGGATGATATTTTATGCTCGATCCAGCCGTCTCCCCCGTTGTGGTAATTCTGCATGATCGGCTCAAGCCTGTCAACGACGCGGGCGAACTTTGCTTCAGGCGTAATTCTTGCTTCAAATTCGTTCCAGAGCCCGATGAACTCCTTCTTCTGATCTTCAGGCAGAAAGCCGAATGTTATTTCAGCGCCTTCCTTTTCCTTCCGTTCCTTTTCAGCCTGCTTATCCGTATAAAAAATATAATCGCCGGCATGTATTTCAACAAGGTCATGAATGAGCAGCATCTTGAGCACTTTGAGCATATCAATATCTTTGCTGTTTGAATATTCGGCAAGAACCATAGCCATCACGCAGATATGCCATGAATGCTCGGCGTCATTTTCTTTCTTATTTGAAGCGAATCGGGTAGATTTCCGGATAATATCCTTTATCTTATCGATCTCTTTGATGAATTCGATCTGTTTGGTGAGCCTGTCATTCATTTTTATCGGTACTGAATTCTGATATTGTTCGCTCTTTATCTTTAAACTTGTCCTGAAATTTTTTGAGTCTTTCGAATGCTTTCTGGATCGTGAGTTCGGATTCGTTCTTTATACTCTCGAATTCCGCGAGGCTGACCGTATTCACGCTGTTACACCTTCTGCAATTGAAGATCAGACAATTGTTCTCCATTTTGTCCGCAGCCCAGATATTCTCTCCGCATACAGGACAGCATGGACCGATGACTGCCGGATAGGTTTTATTGAGGTGGCTGTCTTTTATTACTGAATAAAAAAACACTACCGATCCTATCCTGAAGTAAAAATCCTTATCGCTTATAGATTCCTTGATCTCCTTCCGGTGAAGCACGATACCCAGATAAAGTCCGATGACCAGACATAGAAATGCGCCTGGTATTATAAATGCGGTTACGGTGAATAATTGCAGCGACGATATAATGCTGTCAAAATTCACTATTATTATCGACAGGTAAAGAGCCGATACAAAACTGATGATCAGGCTGCTTAACAGCGGATGCAGACTGAAATAATTGCCGATTTTGTTAAAAACATTCTCTTTGATCTTTTTTTCGTTCATGCTCTAAATTCTCTCTTGTTTAATTTAACTTCTTCAATTGCTTCAAATACGAAATCGGGGCTTGAATTATGTATAAGAATTGTCAGATCAGTCTGATACATTTTTGAAATATTCATGAAATATTCAAATTCGGCTTTTATCTGTATTTTGTTGAGTTTGTTATGCGCATAAAGTGTCGTATCCATTACTATAAGAGGGTGCTCGATCATGTTATAGGCTTGTTTGCGATCAATGTTCCATGGCTTGAAAGCTGTGCCTGTTCCGCATCTGAATCCGGCATATCTTGAGTATCCGAGTGAGTAATCTTCCTTTATTCCGGTTTTTTCCAGAATATCGAATGAACTTCGGATATCGAACTGCAGGAAGTGCGCTCTCCCCTTCTCAACTTTGATATTGTACTTTTTCTCGAGTTCAGCATTTTCCTTAACAATGTTTTTTTCGTTTAGAAGTGAAAAATATCCGTAATGAAGCCCGATTTTCGCACCTTTCTCTAAAAGCATGTTAAATATATTAATATCTTTTACCGTTTTAGTGAACCATCCGTCGTTGTACGGGCCTTCAGGTGAGGTAAGTATGAAAAAAAATGGCTTTGTATTGAATTTCTCGGCAATTGAAAATATTCTGTCGAAAGTATGGTATGGATCTTTAACTCCCGAAAATGTTTTCGCGAGATATTTAATCAGGTCTGTTATGAAAAGAACAGGATCAAACCGTTTGATCAGATGTCCTATCAGCATCTTAAGCGTATTTCCGCTGTTGAATTTCTCGAATGAATCTACATCGCAGGTGATTATGACCTGAGGTATGTGTTCATTAAAAGAAACGCTTTTGTCGAGCTTTTTTATGATTTTTTTCAAAAGGCTGATATACTCGTCAACTACAGGTCGCCTGATAAAGTCTTCTTTAACGGCAAGGCTCAGACCGCCGGGAAATCTGCCGTGATCGTCCTTATCCGTTATTACAGCCTCTTCCCACCTGCTGATCATGAAAAAGACCGAAGCCGGAAGATCGAACCCCGTTTTTATTTCATTTCCGTTTTCGCTGAAATAACTATCCCCGAATATCAAAGGTAGTTCTTTCGCATAATCATTTGATAAATATGAAATTTGCACCGGAATATTTTCCGGCTTGATGTAATCATTATCTTTCAATCTTCCGAAGAACGAATCATTAAACACTATGCTCTTTCCGTTCGGGAGTACAAGCTGATAGTCATTTCTTTTCTGAAATTCTATAACGATTTCAGTTCCGAGCAGGTCTGAAATAATTGCGAGAACATACTTCTTTTCTTCAATAAAACCCTCGGGAGAATATATTTTAATATGATCTGTCATTTTGCTCTTCTTATCAAAAATAATCCCGCCATACCGAAAATTATGTTGGGTGCCCAGGAAGACACAATAACATTCAACTGCCCTACTGCGCCCCAGTTCTTAAACATTATTATAAGAAGATAATAAACGAATGCAATTCCCACTGAAATACCGAAATTCACAGATGTTGCGCTCCTTGCCCTTCCTGTGCTTAAAGGAATAGCTATCAGTATCAGTATCAAAGTGATGGCACTATATGACATTTTGGACATTTTCTCGACTTCCCATTTAGTCATATCCGCACCGAGTTCTTTTTTCTTGGTGATGTACTCATCCAGCTCAAAATAGCCCATTTCGATAGGCTTCAGTTCTATTTCGGCGATATCTTTAGGCTCAAAATCCAGTCCGATAATAACAGAGTCGAGTTTTTCATACGAGGTAGAATCAGCTATGAATTTTCTTCGTGTCAGGTTAACTAGTTTCCACTTGCCGTTCTTATATTTCATGCTTTCGGCATCCAGTCTCGAATCGATCGATTCATTTTTTATATTCTGGATCGAAACTCCCGCTGCCACGCCTGTTTTACTGTCAAATGAGCTGATGTAAACTATACTGTTCTTTTCCTGATAAACGAACTCATTCATTTTCCTGTGGAATTTTGAGCCTTTATTCAGGTAATAATCCTTCGCTTCGTAGTGCTTTCGTGAAAAATACGGTACTGCGGATTCAGTAAACCAGAAGTGCGCGAAAGACAATATAATTCCAAGAATTAACAGAGGGGCAGATATCCTGAGCAGACTTATCCCGGAAGACATCATAGCTGTTATCTCGTTGTACTTTGTGAGACCGCCAAGTGTAAAAAGTAGCGACATAAAAACCACTACCGGAAATATCTGTGAAATTATCTCGGGAATTTTCAGCGTGTAGTACATAAAATAGCCGATCAACGGCATTTCCGCGTCAATGAATTTATTCAGGTTATCGAAAAGGTCTATTACAATATATACCGTAATCATAGCCAGAAGCGCTATGAAAAGCGTTGAAATGAACTTTTTAACTATATATGAATCTAATATTTTTATCATCTGAATAATTTCCTGAACGGGTAAATGATATAGGAAACCAAAATATTCAGCCATGCGAAACTGATCTTTACGCCTCTGGAAGCATATCGGATAAGGACAAGCCCGAGAATCCCGATTATTATATTGGCATTCCACATCGCATAGAACGGGTCGAGTTTACCTCTGTCGGCGAGATCTTCTCCTGAGATCAGGAAAAGCCAGTAAACCATAAAAATAAGTATGCTCATAGTTACCGATCCGCCAAGACCTCCCCTGCCAGACATCAGCCCCAGAGGAGCTCCGATAAGTATCATAACGATGCATGCGAATGACAAAGCGAACTTTTTATGGTATTCGACTTCCACCTGCGAGATCAGAATTGCTGAAGCATTATCTCTTTTGAGCCTGACCATCTTTGCTTTCAAGCTGTCGGAGCTTTTTTCCCTATCGCCGTAATTATTTCTGTCATTTACTTCAAAATCAATTCCCGACACTTCTTTTGTCAGTTCCATCTTTGAGAACTTCGATCGAAAATACCCGTCCGGCTTCTGCGGATCAAGGTTCGCGATCTCTCCGTCATTTAAAGTGATCCTGTATCTTTTAATTCCCTGATCGTAAACAAGCTTCCCGCTTTCGGCCGTGATAGTTCTCCTGTACTTTCCTATTCTGGAATTCTCCAGAAGAATAATTTTAAAAAGCTCGTTCTTTTCGTTGTCCACTTGTTGGGCTTTTATCACAAAACCGGGTATGTCCGTAACGAATATACCCGGTTCGATCGCGGCAAGCGGTTTCTTTTTCGTAATGGATGATTTTAAGATCTTGCTCTGATGATTCATCTCAGGAAGGATATTATTGTGGAAATAAAGCATGCCGAAAGTTAAAAATATGCCTGCAATAACAGCCGGAGCCATAACCTGATATATGGAAATACCGCTCGACTGCATTACCGACCATTCATTGTCCTGCGACAGCCTTCCGTATGCCATCAGCGAAGCTACAAGCACAGACATCGGTATGGCGAGGGCAAGTATCCATCCCAGACTCAGGTAAAAGAACTCCAGTATCACGAGAAGGTCGAGACCTTTTCCGACAAAAGTGGTCATCATTTTCATAATTATGTTAAGCACAAAAATGAACAAAATCATCCCGAGTGACATAAAGAACGGAAAAATATGCTCTTTAAGTATGTAAAAATTAATTATTCTCATATTTTATTTAATTTCGCCCATAAGCAGCTCGACAGCTTTTTTAAGTTCGGGTTCCTCGTCTTTAAGTATTTGTTCTAGCGTTGGGTCAACTAATATATCAGGCTGAACACCATTGCCTTCCATATTAACGCCTTCTTTGTTATACCATCCGGTTCGCGGCAGTCTCATAGAGGAACCGTCCATAAGCTCATATGGCCCTGTTCCTATAACATCACCTGAAGTCGGAGTGCCAATGATCTTCCCGAGGCCGAATTCCCTGTACAGCGCGGGAAATATTTCCGCATCTGAAAACGAATATCTGTTTATCAGCAGCGCTGAGGGTTTGTCCCAAATATCATAAGGGGCTTTAAGTTTTTTAGCTCCGTTTATTCTTGTAGTTGTAAAAGCATACTGCCTCTTTGTGAGCAGCTCAATAAGCTCGTCATGAGTATATCCTCCCCCGTTGAATCTGACGTCGATTATCAGGGCTTTTTTGTTAAAATTAGTCGTGTACAGATCTTCAATGAATTTATTGAGCGGGCCGTGAGACATGCCCTGAATATGGACATAGCCTATCTGACCTCCCGAAAGTCTTTCTACCAACGCCTTTCTCTCATTAACCCAGGTCTGATAGATCAATTCATTATCGTTATCCAGACCTTTTATACTGACTTCAGCCTTTTTTTTATCCTTCTTCAAAAAAGTTAATTTGATCTTGTCACCGACTTTGTTCCTAAAAAGTGTAAGAACATCCGTCTCGGGAGTGATCTCGACATCATCTACTGAAAGAATTATATCGCCGGGTTCAATGGCGTGAACAGTTTTTAAAACTGAATTGTCATAAACTTTTCTGACTGTCAGCCCTTTTTTAAGTCTGGCCGTATAGTCGAATTCAGCTCCTGTTTTAGCTATAGAAATCTTTTTTATTTCAGATTCGTCTTTAGGATAATATCCGGTATGCGACGAGTTCAATTCCCCTATCATTTCTTCGATAATACCCTTGAATGTTTCTCCGTCCGTAACATATTTTAGATATTGAGAGTAAAGCAAGGCAAGCCCGTCCCAATTCGTCTCATGCATTCCGGGATCGTAAAACCACTTCTTAAACACAAAATGCGCTTCATCGAATACTTTTCTGATAATATCATTTTTAATATAGCTGTATTTAATTTCAAACTGAGTATCTTTTATTTTTTTTGACAACAGATCAAAAGCTTTTATCTTTCCGCCCTGACTGTAGAAAACCGCCGAAGCGGAATCAGACATTAAAATCCCGTCAGCTTTTCCGCCTGTAATTTCTGTAACAAGCTCGTCATTTTTCATCTGGTAATCTGTTTTTCTCAGATAAGTTTTTTCCTCAAACAGGTTTATATAATAAATGTTCTGATCTTTAGTAAGGCTGAGAATGTAATTATCTCCCGGTCTGTTTATAATAAGTTTTTCGGTGTTTTTAAGATCGGTCTTTGGGAATTCGGACTTAGTGACGCTTTCTTTTAAATCTTTTTTCTTTTCTTTTTTCTCAAATATATCTTTCCATTTATCTTTGTCGAAATGGAATTCCGTGAGCTTTTTTAGGTCCGCTCTGAATACCCCGCCCTCCTTATTGAAGAAAAGAAACTCCTCTTTCGGGTCGAGTCTTAAATCCCATAGCCATCCTGAATGCGAATAAATGATCTCTCTGCTTTTTGATACAGTATCATAGATATACACATCCGTATTCCAGAGGCCTGGTTCCGCAGTTGAATAAAATATATATTTTCCGTCCTGTGATATCTCCGCATTCTCTACATATCTGTCCGTGACTATCTCGCTGAATGTATCCTTTGCCTTATCTTTTACTGCAAGTTTTCTGTATGGCGTTTCATCGGTCGAATAAAAAACGAAAAGCGTTCCTTTTTTAACTTGAAGTGATAAAATATATTTGTCGCTGCCCCACGGGACCATTTCTGCCTCATTTTCAGCTTTTACTGATTTTTTGAACAATTTAGGACAGCCATTTATTAGAGAAGTAAAGTATATCGTTTCATTGTCGTCCATAACGACAAAATCCTCGATCCCTTTAGAATCTTTAGTGATCCTCTTTATCTCTCCTCCTTCGAACGGCACAGCAAAAAGGTCGAATTTATATTTGAAAAGAACCCAATTACCTTTTGATGAAGGTATGAATTTGTCAGCGGATGAAACATTATTCTCATATACCGTTTCGGGACCGAAAACATCTTCGCCTATTTCAATTTCGAGTTTCTTAGTTACATTCATATCAGGATCAGTTGTCCATATCTCGTCAAAATACTCATAGGCCATTCTGTCATTCGTCAGGGCAATAGAAATGTCCCTTGCTGACCAAGTTGTAAAGTTTGTTAATTTAATTACTTTAGTGTCCGCATTTACTATCTCAGGCTGCTGCAACTGACATACCTGAAAGGTGCTTCCGTCAGATTGCGCAAAATAAATACCTTTACCTGTTTTTGAGAATACCGGATACCTTTCAGTCAACGGGCTGTCGACAACTACCGAATATGAACCCGATTTCATATCGTAAATATAAATGCATCCATTCTGGCTGCCTTTCATTTTTTCTCTGTAAGGATCTCCCCTCAAACTGAAAACGAATTTTTCGTTATCTTTTGAAAGATCGCCGTATGGATATCCTATCGAATTCATATCGGTCAGGTCTGAGCCGTTAATACGGATCCTGTACATTTTGTTTCCTGCAAAGCTATGATACTTTGTTAATAGGATCGTTTCTGAGTCTGCGAACCAGTCAACAACTGTATAATCACCTGTTAATATTTTTTTTGCCGCTCCTCCGTCGGCAGGCATGACATAAACTCCGCTTGAACCGTCTCTGTCCGAATTGAATGCGATAAATTTTCCGTCAGGCGAGTAATCAGGATTTGAATCGTCGCCTTTTACAGATGTCAGTCTTTTCGCTATTCCTCCTTCAAAAGGGACCGACCACAGATCGCTAACAAAGGAAAAACATACTTTGGTTCCGTCAGGAGAAACAGCCGGATCTTTCATAAAATGAGGTTCGAAGGCAAATAATGCGATACTCATATATAATACTATCACGGCTTTAGATTTCATTTCGGCACCTCTTTTAATCCAACGGTTTAGAATATAAACAATTACCTTTCAAAAACAAATTAAAAACAATTGAAAAATTATGATCTTTTAATTATATTCCGGCTGTAATTTAACAAAGGAGTTTATTATGATGTTCTTCGAACCTGTTTATATGATAATTATTCTTATAACGGCTGTTCTGTCAGGTATCACTTCAATGATGGTGAAATCAAGCTTTAATAACGGCAAAAAAGTGATCTTAAGAAGCGGTCTTACGGGAAGCGATGTCGCAAGAAAAGTTCTGGAAAGCGCTAATATTTATGATGTTAAGATCGAGCAGCACAGCGGTTTTCTTACCGACCACTATAACCCAACCACAAAGACACTTGCTTTAAGCACTGAAGTTTATAGCGGAAGGAATGCGGCGTCAGCAGGAGTTGCTGCGCATGAAGCCGGACATGCTATTCAGCACGCTCACGGTTATGTTCCGATGTACATCAGAAGCGCGATCGTTCCTGCCGCCAACATCGGAAGTACGCTTGGCCCTTATCTTGTGATTTTCGGTATTATGCTGGGTGCTGCAGAAGGTGCCGGCCTGGGTTATACTATAGCCGTAATAGGTGTTCTTATGTTCGGCGCTGCTACTTTCTTTTCGGTTATAACCGTTCCGGTTGAGTTTGACGCTTCGTCAAGAGCGAAAAAAGAGCTATACAGCTTAAGAATTATAGACGGTGATGAGGAACTCGGAGCAGTAAGTTCTGTTCTCAGAGCAGCCGGCCTTACTTATGTCGCAGCCGCCATCGGAGCAATCTTGAACCTTCTTTACTGGGCATGGAGAGCGGGCCTTCTCGGCGGAAGACGAAGAGACTAAGCAGAAATGTAAAAGCCCGGAAGACCGGGCTTTTTTTATGGATCAGCGGTTAAAACCGCCCATAGGAAAACCTTCGGTTTTTTTATAGCCTTCTAAAGGTTTGAACAATGATTTGTCAACACCGAACTTAATATCTGTGTATTCCATTTTCATAGAATATTCACCCATTTTCATTTCCATTCCTGTGAAAACTTTTCTGACAGGATCAATGAACATAAATGCGTCGCCCTGAGCCTCTTCACCTTTAAGATCGACTTTATATTTGTCGCATTTTACGCCTGCAAAAGTCTCGCTTCCAACTTTTTCGACAAGTTCTTCTTTTTCGAAACCTGGTTTCTGCTCCTCTCCGCCTGGTAGATCGCTAAGAGACATCACGGTATAAGTTTTGGATGATTTAACATAAGAATAAACCATCTGCTTCTTGCCTTCGGTAATGTATAGGGAAATATTATCCTTCATATCTGTTCTGCTGTTTCCTTCGCTGTCAGTATAGATCGTATAAGGATCCATTTTCGGCATTCCGGGCATGTTCGATGTGGTTTTTACCACAGCTGAAAATCCTTTTAACCATACATCACCGCTTACAACAGTGCTAAGTTTAACTTTCTGTCCTGCTGTCAGAGCAAGGCAGATCAGAGCAAAAGACAGGATCATTATTTTTTTCATTAAGCATTCTCCATTTAAATTGACTATTTTTTCTTATTATCAGTTTCTTCATTAGTGATCGCTTTGTAAATAAATCCGCCGATCAAAGCTCCAACTATCGGAGCTACCCAGAACAACCATAACTGACCGAGTGCCTCTCCGCCAACAAAAATAGCCTGTGAAGTAGATCTTGCGGGATTTACAGACGTATTGGTGATCGGAATGCTGATCAAATGGATAAGCGTAAGCGCAAGGCCGATTGCGATCCCGGCAAATTTTCCGTTCGCGTTTTTATGTGTTGCTCCCATTATAACTATTAGAAAGAACATTGTAAGAACCATCTCTGCCAGAAACGCTGCACCGGCGCTGAAAGCTTTCCCGTTATAAACAGCTTCTCCATAGAAATTCGTGGCGAATGCTCCCGCTCCATCAAATCCGGTAAATGTATCGCTTCCGCTCATTATCAGATATAGAACCGCAGCCGCAGCGACAGCTCCGAGAAGCTGTGCGATTATATAGGGCACAAGATCTTTAGCCTCAAATCTTCCGCCGGCCCACAGTCCGAATGAGACCGCAGGATTGAAATGACCGCCTGAAATATGTCCGACAGCGTAAGCCATCGTAAGAACCGTAAGTCCGAATGCCAGAGATACTCCGACAAGCCCTATCCCTATATCGGGTACTCCTGCCGCATATATCGCGCTTCCGCAGCCGCCAAAAACCAGCCAGAATGTTCCGATGAATTCAGCCGTGAGTTTAGATGTCATTTTCATTGTTTAACCTCCACTTTTAAATTTACAGATTGAAATTTATGAACGGGAGAATAAAGAATATTGAACTGTTTTTATTGTAGTTGATCAAACCGAACTGGAAATTTTTTCCGCCACCGTGGATCATATTCAGAAGCCCTAACTGCAGTCCGGTCATTTGCCCGGAAGTATTATTGATCGTATTCCATTGAAGCCCTGTCATGTTCTCGGCACTCGAAAAACCGAAAATCCCCCAACCGATCTGAGCTCCTTTTGTATTTCCGTCATTCAGATTAAGAAAATTAAACTGAACTCCGGTAAAGTCCGATCTTACTTCGCTCGCGAATCCCAGATCAAGCCCTGTTACACTGCTGTTCGCGCTGTGGACAATATTAAGTTTGACTCCCTTTATGCTCTCACTTTCGTCCTGATACTGAACCGGATTGACAAGCCCGATCTGAAAAGGCGCTTCGGCCATTAGATATGAACTGATAGTAAAAACTAAAATTATAAACGGAATTTTCATTTTTTTCCTTATTTATTTTTCAGTATGTCTCTGATCTCGCCCAAAAGGACTTCCTCTTTTGTAGGAGCAGGAGGAGCTGCCGGTGCAGGAGCGGCTTCTTCTTTCTTTTTCAGATTATTCATAACCTTGATCATCATGAATATCGCAAAAGCTACGATCAGAAAATCGAATGTAACCTGTATGAAATTACCGTACTTGAGCGTAACTGCGGGTATTTCTGCCACTGCGTTACCCATCGAGTCAACTGTTGCCGGTACAGATTCTTTTATCGTGAAAGCAAGATCCTTAAAATCTACTCCGCCCACCATAACACCGATAGGCGGCATTATAATATCATTTACTACTGAACTTACGATCTTTCCGAACGCTCCGCCGATAATAATACCGACAGCCATGTCAACCACATTGCCCTTCATTGCGAAGTCTTTGAATTCTTTCATAATGCTCATACGAACCTCCTTTGTTAGATTGAAGTTTTCTTTTGTAAATTATGCTT
>CALMWI010000460.1 GCA_937873545.1 uncultured bacterium
AAGCTCGATCATACCCTCTGCTAAAGTGTGTATGAATTAATACTTTTTTGATATTTCCACACCTTTCTTATATTCGGCTTGGGATTTTATAAAATCCTTCTGAGCTTTATAAACATGTCCGAGGTTAACTGAAGCGCTTGCCATTGTATTAAAATCATTTAATTCAACACTTAAAGAATAACTTTTTTTGTGGTATTTTATAGCCTTGTGAAGATTATTTAGATCCTTAAAGAGAAATCCCATATTATTTAAAATCTGTGCTATTTCAACCCTTCTGCCCAGTTCTTCGCTTAATTTCATTTTAAGTTCATAATAATCTTTAGCTTTATTCAGATTGCCTGTCAGATGATATATAACTCCAATATTACCCAGTGCAGCCGCTTTTTCGATTTTTAAATTTAATTTTTCCGCTATTTCAAGTTGTTTATTATAAAATTCCAAAGCCTTGTTAAAATCACCGCTGTAATCATAAGTTATACCTAAATCCCCATAGATTTTTGCATTAATTCTTTCTCTCTTATTATTATTTTCTATCATTTTAGCCTTCTCGAGACCTGCATTGTAAAACTCAACAGCTTTATCTAACTCGCCGATCATTGTATGATTTTTTCCTAAACTTAAATATACTAGAGCCATTTCATAAAAAAGTCCGAGCTTTTCAAAGAAATATATTGATTTTTGTAAGTCTGCATCAGAATCCTGATACTTCCCATAATTTGAAAGAATCAACCCTCTATTCATCAGAGCCTGAGAGTATAGAAAATCATTCTTTATTTTCAATGATAACTTCAGCGAAATGTCTATTATTTCAGAGCTTCTTTTTATATCCTGTAAAATTGCATAATTATAATGAAATCTCTCATGACTAATTGCAATGAAATCTGATATTTGTGAACTGAATTTAATCGGATCCATCTCTATCCATTTGTTTGTATTTTCCAGATTGTTCAGCTTCGTAACCATCTTTTCAGCTTTATCGAAATGCTTCAAAGCCTGTTCGTTATGATAATTCTCTTTAGCCTGATAGCCTGCTTTTTTGTGGTAATCTAGAGCTTTTTCAAGATTCTCCGCATTCTCAAAATGATATGCGAGAACAGGATAATACTTATCCAGCGAATCTGAATGGATCGTTTCTATCGCGAACCCTATCTGTTCATGGATCTCTCTCAGAATTTTCTTTAGCTGAATATCATAGATCACGTCCCTTATCACACCGAATTTAAAAAGGTAACTTATCTCAGTAAAGAGAATAATGATATCTTCGTTTTCAAGTTCGACTAGAAATTTTTCAATATTCCTGTATTTGCTTCTGAATAAATAAGACAGCAGATCAACAGGTATCTCGTTCCCGATACAAGCCGCTGTTTTTAAAAGTTCTTTAAGGTTCGATTCAAGCTTGTCTATCCTTGCAAGTATGATCTGATTGATCCCGTTCGGCAGGCTTGATATATTTATTATTCTATTTTTTGAATCTAAAACTTTGTTCTCTTTAATATAAATCGCCATCTGCTCAAGAAAAAGCGGATTTCTTCTGCTCTTATCATCAAGTGCTGAAAGAGTTTCTTTCGGAACTGATTTCAGTTTCAGCCTGTCTTTTACAAGCTCTCTAAATTCGGATTTATTAAGCGGTTTGACCGGCACCCTTTTCCTTTTTGCAAATCCGTGATCGTAAACATCGCCGTTGTCTTTATAACGGCAGTTAAAGATTATCGCAAACGGACATTTCTTTAAGGCTATTGCCAATCTTGAATAAAGCTTGAGCGAGTCACTGTCAAGATAGCCGGCGTTATCAACTTCGAAAACCAGAGGCGAATATTCGCAGAAAGTTTTAAAAAAATAAATTAAGCTCAGAGTTACTGAATTCTGCCTTTCGTTGGGTTCTTCCGAGAGTATATCCGGATTTGAAACTTTAAGATCCAGAAAATATGACAGATAATCCCTGTAGTTTTGAAGATTATCCCTGATGTCTGCACTTTTTATCAGGCTCAATATCTTATTTAATTTTTTATCGTATTTTTCAGCATTAAGCGAGTCTGAATTTTCTTCAAAATCAAAAAATCTGTGGAAAAAATATTTGAACGGATTGTACGGCTCCCGGATTATTTCTTCACATGAAAAATAGAACCAGTTCATTTTGCTTTCGGCTGTATCTGTGTCTTTTGTGAATTCCTGCCTTATCTGGTTTGTCAGTCTTGACTTTCCGATCCCAGGTTCACCGTCAATATATAATACTCCGCAGTTTTTTCCTGAAAGCAAAGGCGTGATGAATTTTCTAATCCTCTGTTTTTCCCTGTCCCTGCCGATAAAGTTCCCTTTAAAGAATATATCTTTCACTTCCGCTTTTGATTTTAGGATAAAAGTCGGGATCAGGCCTTCTCTTCCCTTGTACTGAATATCTGCAAGATGTTCCGAAATAAAACCTTCGCTTGAAGCAAGCTCTCTGTCAATTAGGATCTGCCCCCACTCCGCTTTCATCATGAACCTTGCGCTCTGGTTTACTGTATTTCCCAGGCATGTGAATTCATTCCTTAGATCCGAGCCGTTAAAGCCGCAATAAACGACTCCTTTGGCAAGACCGGCTCTGAGTTTGAGTCCGAAAGATGAGGATTCTTCGAACAGCTTGAGAGTGAAAGTCAGAGCACGGAATGCGTTATTCTCGAAAGATATCGGAGCGCCGAAGAACAGAAGGATATTTCCTCCCTTATCTCCGAAATCAAGAACCGGATGTGAAGCTCCGTAGGTTTCCTTAAGCTCATAAAGAAGCTTCATCAGCTTTTCTAATATCCCGTCTCCTTCAAAAGAAATAAAAACAGAAATAATGTCCCTGAATTCACCGACAGGAAACTCTGATTCCAGTTTGCCTGAAAGCCTGTATATATATATTGATTCAAATTGAGTCGCTTTATACTGCTTTATAACCGGATAGATCTTGCCTGCTTTAACGGCTTTATAAAACTTTAAACCGTAAAGTTCCGATACTTTTGTTTCTTCCAGATAGTCTGAAATGAACGGATAAATTGTTTCAGACAGCCATATTTCACCTTTTTGTGCGTTATGCTCGGCCATTGCGCATAGATCGACTGCGCTCCCGCTAAAATAATATGTTTTTTCATCTTCGCTGCCTACAATGCCGCAAGTACATTCTCCGTAAGCGAGCCCTACTTTTACTCCAAATTCAAAATCCCCGAATTTTGATCTGTAAATCTTATTCTCTTCAAAAAATCTGATAGTGATTATGGCTGAATCGAGAACATTGACCGCAGTCTTCTTCGGATCTTCTCCTTCATCGAAAAGCGCTGTAAAAGCATCACCGGCATATTTTGTAACATACCCGCTTCTGTTATAAACCGCTGAAACTGTAGTGTCGAACAGGTGTCTGAGTATATCCGACAGTACTTCAGCACCTTCCTGCCCGTGCTTCATCAAAGCTTCGGTCGTTTTTGTAAAACCTGAAACATCAACGAACATAGAGAAACACTTATATGTATCTTTATGCTTGCCGGCCATCAGATTCTTGACTACTCTCTCAGGCACCAGATTACGCATCACTATCTCCGGAAAAATTTTAACTCGGCAATTTTAGACGCACATCACTCCCGCGCGGGTAAAGTTACATTACAATTAATTTATAATATAAAGTAATTAAATACAAGAAAAATATTGCTGATGATTTTAGATCAGACCGTTATATCCTGAAGCTTAAGCTGAATATAAGAATTACCGTTCCAAACATTTTCTTCTATATAGTACGCTATTTTCAAATTTGACCTGATCTCGCTGATCTTATCATACTTGTCGGCCATATTGAATCCGATAGCTTCGAATATTCTGTCATTCTGCTTCAGTTTGAGTTTAAGATGATTTTCTTTTACTTTCTGCTTTTTATAATATCCGTCGGATTTATTGCCGACTATTTTGATCTCACCCGATATCTCAATGTTATCTGAAGCGAATACCGGCTGTTCGTTTGATGTGCCGAACGGTTCGAACATGTTGAGTTTTTCAATAAGTTCCGAATTAATGTCTTCGAATTTTATTTCCAGATCGATCTTCAAAAGCTGATCAAAATCTTTAACCGGAATATTGGTTTTAATTATTTCGTTAAATTTGGCTTTGAAAGCAGGAATATTTCTGCTGTCGATCTCAAATCCAGCAGCGTAATCATGGCCCCCGAAATTTTCCTGCTCAAGTAAATTAAGTTTATAACATTCGGTGAGCACATCATAGATGTTCACGCCCGGAATACTCCTGCAGGATCCTTTTCCGACTCCGTTATTAATTGATATGACTACACTTGGCCTGTAATACTTCTCAACCAGCCTTGATGCAACAATTCCGATAACACCAACATGCCAGTTTTCGTTCGATACTACAATCGCCTTATCATGAACAGGATCAAAATGATCCTCTTCTTCAATTATTCTGATAGCCTCAGCCAGCGTGTCTGTATCGAATTCGCGCCTTCTTTTATTTTCTGTTTCAAGTTCTTCTACTATCTGAGACGCTTCAACGGGATCATTGCTTAAAAGAAGCTTAACCGCCCTATTGGCATCTCCCATTCTTCCTACTGCATTTAGTCTCGGAGCAAGTCCGAAAAGTATATTGCTTACCTTAATTTTTTTCTGATAGAAATTCAGTTTTTTCAATAATTCAGATATTCCTACATTCTTGCAGTTTTCGAGATGTCTTAATCCTTCGGAAACAATTTTTCTGTTCTCGCCGATCAAAGGAACTATATCGGCCGCAGTGCCGATGGTGGCAATATCGATGAATTCTGAGATGATTTTCGGGGGCATATCATTCTTAATAAGAACACCCTGTATCAGCTTGAAAGCTACACCGACTCCCGCAAGGTGCTTGTAAGGATAGTTACAGTCTGTCCTTTTCGGATCGACTATTGCGAACGCTCCCGGCAATTCCTTGTCCGGTTCATGATGATCCGTGATTATAACGTCAACGCCTAAAGATTTAGCGTATTCGACTTCGTTAACCGAAGTGATACCGCAGTCAACTGTGATTATTAAAGTTATTCCGTTCTCATAAGCAGTTTTAATTCCTGCTTTGCTTAATCCGTAACCGTCCGATTCTCTGTTGGGTATTACATACTCGACCTTAAGACCCAGCCATTTGAGGAAAAAGAGATACAACATCGCTGTTGAAGTTATTCCGTCAACATCGTAATCGCCCCATATTTCAATTTTTTCGCGGTTCACAAGCGCTTCGGTTATTCTGCTTACCGCTTTGTCCATATCCTTTAGCAAAAACGGTTCATGATAACTCGCCTTTTCAGGATAAAGGAACAGCTCGATCTCTTCCTTTGTTGCAACATTCCTGGCTGCCAAAAGTCTGATAACAGTTTCCGGCAATCCTGTCTGGTTCTTCAAATTTTCAATTAAGCGAGAATCTAACTCATTCGGATATTCCCATTTTTTTTCCACTTCTTGCCTGTATTATATTTAAATTAAAAAAAAACATATTTGCTGCTCCTGCTAACCTTTCACGACCTTAACTTTAAATTCCTTTAAAGTTTTTTCAAAGATCTTATCATCAAAATCTTTATCTACGACAAGTTTGATAATATTTTGTTCAATTTTAACATTTCCGGCGGTTTCATGCTTTCTCAAGAACATCTGCAGTTCGTTCTTCTCTTCATCAACCCATATCCATTCAAGATATTTAACGGCTTTGTTGTCAAGAGCGTCCAATGCTGCCTGTATTTCCCTTTCTTTATCCTCTTTAGGCATATCGCTGCTTTCTATTTCCTGAATATAAGCATTCGACTGATCTTCGTCTGCGGGATCCAATACTCGGTAAGCATAGATATGAGCCATTCTTTTCTCGCCGTCACCTGTAGTTATCTTGACCTTTTTAGCCAGTTTTCCTTTCAGAAAAATATAGTTGGGTACATCGGTTGTATAATTATCATAGATCCTTTCAGATTCAATACCGGTGCCGTCCCATGCGAAATTCATATCGTAATCAAGCGTATAATGTTTTTCTTTATATTTTAGCTTTCCATTCTTGGCGACCTGATCGTTACCTTTCTGGGGCTCTTCGATCATAAGATAAGAATTTTCGGGAACATTAACCCATATTTTCTGTATTGATTTATATTTCCTGAGCATATCAGAGTTCTCTTCTGCATTTTTAATCAGCTCCGGATCTCCTTCGTAGCGTATTTTCTCGATCTCTATGTAAAGCGTATTGAATGGTACTTTACCCATCAATACTGCAGCTAACGCCAGAGATATCAAAAAAACTAATTTTTTCATCTGCCCTTTCTATTTTAATTTACAAGCCGGTCTGTAAGCCGAATTCTGTCATAATGGTCATTTATCTAATGCAACCTACCCTTCTTCCGGTACTCTCGTACACAGGCGAGCAACCCGAAACGGAAGATATATTTGGTCTTGCGCCGGATGGGGTTTACCTTGCCGGACTTTCTTACGGAAATCCGCGGTGCGCTCTTACCGCACCTTTTCACCCTTACTGCCAGATCGATCTGACAGCGGTCTGCTTTCTGTTGCACTTTCCGTAGCATCGCTGCTCCCTGCCGTTAGCAGGCATCCCGCTCTATGGCGTTCGGACTTTCCTCATTCCGATCAGATCGGAACGCGACCATTCGACCGACTTATTTCAATTAGCGTTTTTTATCTCATAGAACAATATTCTGCTGCAAGCATCGCATTGAACTATGCTGTCGGCTCTTTTTAGTTCGGAGAGTTTTTGTGACGGCAGAATCGTAAAACAACCGCCGCAATGACCCTCGTTCGCAGGAACAACCGCAACCTGTCCCTTCGAGCCGTATATTCTCTCATACAGATTATATAAATGTTTATCAATTTTCGCAACTAAATTATTTCTTTTTTCTTCGAGTATTTTCTGTTCTTCTGAGGTTTCCGCCAGTTTCTCTTCGAGCTGATTTTTTTTCTCGTTAAGCAGCTGGATCTTCTCGGCAACTTGCTTTGTTTTAGTCTCCAGTACTGAATTGTTTTTTATGATATTTTCGGTCAACGTTTTGATATTCTGCTCCTCATCCACAACCAGTTCTTCGCGGAATTCTATCTCCTTGATAAGAGCTTCATATTCTTTATTGTTGGTAACCATATTTCTCTGGTTTTTATATTTTTCAAGCATTATCCTGGATGATTCAATAGTGCTTTTTGATTCTTTCAAAGAGTTTTCAAGTTCGTTTTTATGATTCTCCAAACCTTCTATTTCTGAATTGTTATCATTGATCTCATCCGTAAGATCATTAACAATATATGGCAGATTGCCTTTTGACTTCTCTATAGCTGATAGTTTACTGTCAATACTCTGAAGTTCAGTAAGTTTTCTAATTTTTTCCTGCATTTTTTCCTGCGGTTTACTCTGCATAATTGCTCCTGTCTATTTTAGCTCTTTCAGACTTCTAACGATGTCAGTATCTTTTTCTGACTTGACTATCCGTAGAGTTTTTCCGATTGATTTTATTAATGATTTGTATAATCCGTCCGTTGAAAATTTTTCGGTAGCGTGATGGGTAGCATCAACAACACAGATGTAATAAGATGCCTGCTGGTACAAATGATGGTTGAACTCGGATGTAAGGAAAACATCTGCTCCCGCCTTATAAGCATATTTCCATGATTCCGCTCCGCTTCCTCCGCATACTGCAACTTTTCCGATCTTGATCTTTATATCTTTAGCAGCAACTCTCAGAGTGTCCGTTCCGAGTTTGTCTGAAACAACTGCACAAAATTCTTTCAGGCTCATTTTGTTTTTTAAGTCACCGATTGAACCCAGTCCGTAATCATCTGATTTATCGTCAGGTGGATAATTTTCTAATTCATCCAAAACACTTACAGGAACAAGCGGCTTTATGTTCTTTAATCCTATAGCTTCGGCTAGAAGGCAGCTGACACCTTCACTCATAAGATCGTAATTTGTGTGGCATGAGATAAGTGAAATCTCATTCTTTATCAGAAACCTGATTATATCTGAATAATATTCACCTTCGACAAGCCCGGTTACAGGCTTTTTGAATAAAGGATGATGCGAGACAATAAGATTGCATCCTTTCTTCTTCGCTTCTTTGGCGACTTCGAGCGTAGGGTTCAGTGCAGTAAGAATAGCTTTAACTTCAGCTTCTCTATCGCCTACAAGCAATCCTGACGGGTCGTTCCTCCATTTTACCGTAGGACTGATCTTTTTGTCGAGAATATTTAGAACTTCGACTACTCTCATTTTGTCTCCGAATTACAAAAAATGGCGCAGCATGGCGCCAGATTTGTTGTGGGGGTACAGGGACTTGAACCCCGGACCAACAGATTATGAGTCTGCTGCTCTAACCGACTGAGCTATACCCCCGGTACTGCATTTTTGCAGGATACCAAATATAATTCCGGAGACCTTGTTTGTCAAGAAATTTTACAGTTTAATTTTCCTGTCGATTATCTCGAAAATGCTGCGCACGAATCCTGCTTCTTTTTTGTTGAGTTTCATCCTGCGGAAGATATGTCGTACATTTTCTCTGATCTGATTTTTATTGTCGGATTTTTCCATCAGTTTTGTCTGAATTACTTTTTCGATTATTGAAAATAATTCTTCTTTCTCCTCAATATCGATCAGGTCTTCTTTCTGTTCCTGACCTGAAATCCGCCTTTTTGATATTTCATAAAGTGCCAGCATGACCGCGCTTGCAATATTGAGCGAAGAATACTCTTTTTCCGTCGGGATGACGACCAGCTTATCGGCAAAATCAGTTTCTTCGTTGACAAGCCCGTTCGTCTCGTTGCCGAACATTATACCTATCTTTGTATTTTCCGGAAGCTCTGATATCTCATTTACCATCTCTTCCGGGCTGACCGATTTATAGAACCTTCTCTTTCTGGCAGTGAAAGCATATACCACACTCAGATCGGAAACTTCTTTCTTCAGATCTTCGCTGTATCTGAGATGCTTTATGTGATCCTTGGCTCCTGCGCACATGGTCAGGATCTCCTCTTCAGAGAAATTCATCTGATTTACCGATACTATATCGGTGAATCCGAAATTTTTCATTGCGCGCAGGATCGATCCGACATTTCCCGGCGACCATATCCTGCATAATATTATTCTGACATTTTCTTTTTTCATAAACATAAAAAAGGGCGTAAAAGAACGCCCTTTTTATTCAGCCTGAAAATTTTATAGATATTTGTAGAAAGCTTTGTA
>CALMWI010000461.1 GCA_937873545.1 uncultured bacterium
AAATCTCTTGCACCCACGGCAGTCGCCCCGGCTTTAGGTCTGAATTCGCATGGCCCCGCATCAGGTATTCTCGCAGGATCTTTCAGATTAGCTTCGAGCGCTTCGTATTCGCCCTGTCTTACCCATGCAAGGTTCCTTCTTTCTTCGCAAGTAGCGGCATATTCATAAAAGTAAACAGGATAATCGAGTTCTTTTCCAAGCCTTTCTCCAAGCTGACGGGCTGTTTCTGCGCATTCTTCCATCGTAATACCGCTTACTGGAATTATCGGACAAACATCGCATGCACCAAATCTCGGGTGCGCGCCTTTATGTGCTGACATATCTATCAGCTGATGAGATCTTTTTATTGCATTAAAAGCAGCTTCTTTAACGCTTTCAGGATCGCCCACAAAAGTCACTACTGTTCTGTTCGTGTCAAAGCCCGGATCGACATCAAGCAGCTTTACGCCTTTTATTTTTTTTATTTCTTCAGTGATCTGATCTATCACCGACATATTTCTTCCTTCACTGAAGTTAGGAACGCATTCTACAATTTTCATGATATCCTCTTAAGTTAATTCTTTCAGGTCAGTAAAAATAACCAAATTAAAAATATATTCAAAACAATAATTTTATAATTAATTATGAGGTATATATAGTTTTTTCTATATTTTTTGATTGACAAAAATTCTCTTTAGTAATAAATTTACTCAAAAAAAAGGTGAAGAATGATGAAAAAGCTTTTTGTGTTCATTTTATTATGTTTGGCTATAGCAATAAACTGTCAGGATTTGAAGAAAGCTCCGTCTTTCAGGCTCGAAAGTGTCGACGGGAAGATCATAGAGCTTGACAGCCTGATCATAAAAGGTCCTGTTCTGCTGAATTTCTGGGCGAGCTGGTGTAAACCCTGTAAAGAAGAGCTTCCCGAATTTAACAGAATAAAAAATGAATTTTCCTCTAAAGGTCTCAATGTCGTGCTGATAACTATCGATAAGCCTTCTTCGGTGTCAAAGGCTAAAGGCTTTCTCAAGACCAAAGGATTCAACATGGAACTTTTAAAAGACTGCGATCTGAAAGTAATAAAAAGTTTCGGGGGCGGGGAGTCAGTGCCTTATACTTTCCTTATAGACAAAGAAAAAAATATAATTTTCAAAAAAAAGGGTCAGACAGGATACGCAGAACTCCTGAAAGAGATAAATAAGATTATCAAATGATTTTTACCGACCAATCCCTTCACTCGATATATGTGCGGCTGAAAATGGAGCTTGCTTCGTGCGGTATAAACGATACGATCGAATTTGAAGTTATAGATCCAGACATTTCAAATGAGTTTTCAGGAACAGAAATTAGTATTCTCGGTCAGAAATATATTTACCGGCCATTTAAGGTCTGGGTAGATCTGGCGGAAGTGCTGCACTGCAAGATCCACACACCAAGGCAATTGAAACCCAACCGCATACTGATAAGATATTCCCCTCTTAATTTAAATAAATCCTGGCATAATCACTCGGGCGTCCATATTACAGAAAAGTACGGTGTCGGTTCGGATTTCTCTAAAATCTTTAAATTCGAAGAGCCGTATTTTTTGAACGACTATTTAAGATCGCTAAAAGAAATACAGGTTGACAAAGGAATGAAAGTCTTAAATCTCGGAATAAACAGAGGAGATGAATTCAAAATATTTAAAGAAGTTTATAACGGAATTTCAGACAGAATCAAATTCACTGGAATAGACCATTGTCCTTCCGCCTTGAAAATAGCCAAAAAGAATTTTCCGGATGACAATTTTAATTTTATAAATGAAGATATTGCGAAAATTGGTGATCTAGGTTTGCCTGAACAGGATATAGTTATATCAATTGGCACGCTTCAGAGTCCTGATATTGACGGGAAAGAAATATTCAGGTATATTGTTCAGAATATTCTAAGTAAAGAAGGCAGCGTGATACTCGGATTTCCCAATAGCAGATATATCGACTGCGAAGTTGTTTACGGAGCTAAAACAAAGAATTACTCTGAATCAAATCTAAATCTGTTATTCAAGGATATCAGTTTTTACAAAAAATACCTTCAGCAACACGGATTTAAAGTACTTACATTCGGTAAATATTATGTGTTTCTTGTAGCAAAGAAAGACTGATTTAACGGACTGCAAATATTTTTAGTAAATTATTCAAAAAAAGTCTTGACAATAAAAGTTATTTTGAATAACTTTCGACCCGCTTTACTGCTTAGATTGCGAATGCGTAAAATTTAAGCAATAAAGTCTTGACAACCGGAAAAAAAATTCTTAAATTAGCGACC
>CALMWI010000462.1 GCA_937873545.1 uncultured bacterium
ATCCAGATGGCTATTATTGAGGCATCAAAAAAGTAATATGCAATAAAGCAGGATACAACACGCACTCCCCACAGACCTGATGTAGCCACGAACATTGTAGTTTTAACGAATCCGGCGCCGCGAAGCGCACCGAATATAACTCCGGTCAGGTTCTGCGGGATCTGAACAAGAGCCATCAGAATCAGATATATAACACCGTATTCGATCACATCTGCTTTATCGGTTAAAAGCGACATAATGAAAGCGGGAAATACCAAAAGGATGAAAACTGAAAATGATGTCAGGATTATCGAGCCTTTTACAGTTTGTCTGAAATAAAGACGGGCGTTCTCAGGGTTCCCGCTGCCGAGACTCTGGCCTATAAAGGCTGCGGATACTATACTGAATCCGAAAGCAGGAGTATATGAGACAGATTCGGCAGTAACACCTAGATTGTGCGCAGCGTAAACAGTGTCGCCCATCTTAAGAAGAATGAACGATAGAACGACTGACGCTACCGACCAGCTTACCGATTCGAAGGATGCTGGAATGCCGAGACCGTATATTCTCTTCAGAAGTTCTTTTTTGAGTTTTACCATTTTAAACCGGAAATAGCCTTCAAGAACGCCGTTTTTACGAACAAGATAGGTTACGGCGAAAATCCCCGACAGAGTATATGCGGTCATTGTAGCGAGCGCAGCTCCAATTATCCCTAGACGCGGAAAGCCGAAGTTGCCGAAGATCAGCGTGTAGCCTGCAATAATATTTATAATATTCATACCGGTTGTCAGCATCATGGGGACTCTTGCGTTGCTCATTGACTGAAGCACAGCGTTGGATACTATCATCAGCCCGAAGAACGGCATCCCCCATATCGCGATCCTGAGATATAAAGAACCGTTCTCTATTATCTCCGGGCGGTCCGAAAGAATACCAATAAGCTGTGGGGCAAATATTGTAGTAACTGCAGAAAATGTCAAAGTAAAAAGAAACGACGACAGCAGAAGCTGCCAGATTATTTCGCGCATCTGATCGTATTTCTTTGCCCCAAAAGCCTGTGAAACAAGCACAGAAGCTCCCATGGAAAGACCGCGGCACAGAGCCCAGATGATCATGCTGATCCTGACCCCTAGAAGCTGCGATGAGAGTGCGACTTTGTCCAGCCGTCCGATCATAGCCGATGAGATAAAACCCGCCGTGGTCTGAAGAAGCCCCTCGAGCGTTATGGGTATCATCATTCTGAAGATATTGCGGTTTACTTCCTTCACTGTCAGGGTTTTAGAATTCATCACTTTTCTCTTAAATTTCTTTACTTGTAGTTCGCGGGGCGAAATTTAGCTAAAAGAATAAATTTTAGCAATAAAAATTTAATATGTATTTAAGTTGACTGATTATAAATAATTCGCTAAATTGACGACCGTAAAAGGAGATTTGGATGAACAAAGGAATACTTAGCGGAATATGCGCATATTTACTGTGGGGACTTTTCCCGATCTACTGGAAAATTCTTCATCAGGTCCCGCCAGTTCAGATCATCGGGCACAGGATAGTCTGGTCTTTCATTTTTCTTATTATTATCGTTATTTTGTCAAAGCAGTGGAGAAATTTAAGAACTGCGGTAAAGTCGAAGAAAGTGTTCGGAATTTATATGATCGCTTCATCATTGTTAACGGTCAACTGGTTCGTTTATGTCTGGGGAGTCAATGCCGGAAGAATAGTTGAAACCAGCCTGGGTTATTTTATAAATCCTCTTTTCAGCGTTCTACTCGGAGTTGTTTTTTTAAAAGAAAAATTAAGGCTGATGCAGTGGATACCTGTAACTCTTGCAGCCGCAGGCGTGATATACCTGACTATTGATTACGGCAGAGTTCCGTGGATAGCTCTCTCGCTCGCTTTCACCTTCGGTCTGTACGGACTTGTAAAAAAGATCGCACCGCTCGATTCACTTTTCGGACTGACTTTTGAAACCGCAATCGCATTTCCGATAGCGTTAACTTACCTTATTTTTGTAACCGCACAGGGAACAGGTTCGTTTCCACAGGGTAATGCCGCAAATGATCTTCTCTTAGCAGCTACGGGCATTATTACCAGCGTTCCGCTTCTTTTGTTTGCGTATGCAGCCCGAAATATCCCGCTGTCAGCAGTTGGGATATTACAATATATAGCTCCATCTCTTCAGTTTCTGATAGGAGTCGCAGTATATCACGAGGATTTCGGAAGACCTGATATGATCGGTTTCGGCCTTGTGTGGACTGCTTTGTTAATATTTAGCATTGAAAGCGCTCGAAACAGGTCAAGGATCAATGCGGAATTTAAAACATGACAAAAAAATCTGATAATCTACGCAAAGCCATCAGGCTGTCAATTATTGAAGGCGCATATGCTCAGATCCATGCCACATTATCTACTATCGGAACCGTCTTTATTACAAAATTCGCTTTAATGCTCGGAGCGTCGCCATTTCATTTTGGTGTTTTATCTTCGATCGGCCAGTTCTCCCAGCTTTTCCAGCCTCTGGGTTCAGTGATTACAAAAAAACTCGATTCACGCAAAAGCAAGACCGTCAGATATGCGTTTGCGGGCCGTTTTCTCACCGTTGAAACGGTGGGCTACTTTCTGACCGTCCC
>CALMWI010000463.1 GCA_937873545.1 uncultured bacterium
CCTGCTCGACGAATTCTGCAGCCTGAGAGCTTTTAGCATCTTTCTTAGTTATTTTGATACCTCTGGTCTTGATCCCGGTATCTTCCGGTTTTTCTCCGACCGTAAACACCGATCCGGCATTCTCGACCTTCACGTCTCCAAGCTCGCCTGTGCTTGCGTAAACGATTATTCTCTCTGAACCGAACGGCGCCTGAACGGTCAGATCGTACTGATCTTTTCCGGAAGGAAGATTATAAACTGTTCCGCCGTTAAAATAATTTTCTGTCCTGTAAGGGTTCGGCAGTATCTGTACCTGAGTCCCGTCAGTTTGAACATAAACCACTCTTGCGAAGAACGGTTTATTCCCTTTTAAGAACAGGCTGATCTTTTCGCCTTCTTTATATTCATTTTTATTCTTGTCCGTCCACAGTTTTACGCTGAGCGGAGCTGCCGGCGAATCTTCCATTTCAGCTTTTTTCGGGCTGTCTTTTATCTCTTTCGGCGTAACTTCGACCTTTAAAGTGATCTTATAGCTTTCGCCCATCGTATCGTCCTTTATCCATTCACCCTTAAGCTCTTCAAGTACCCTCACTACAGCCTGCGAGAAAGCTTCTACAAGGTCTTTTTCGGCGACATAATCTTTTATCGTAGTTTCAGATGATATGAATGTGCTCGCATTCTCGCTCGCATTCCTTAAAGCGTTGGCCTTGGCTTCGCTCATAGTATCTTTTCTTGTCTTGTCGTCTCCCATGCTGGCTGTGCCGGTAACCTCGATGACCACGGACTGAACGGCGAATAAGCCTGAAAGAATGATCAATAGAGTAATAAAAATATAGTTCTTCATTTTTCAGCTCCTAAATTTTAACTTCAATTTAATAAGACTTAATGTATTACGCAAACCTATTCGGCTCTCCTGACTATGCGGAACCCGTTGCTGTCGTTGCTTTTTGAGGGAGCTCTGTGCTTGCGGAGGCCGGGCAGGCAGTATTCGGGAGCTGAATCGAAGCTTCCGCCTCTTGCAACCTTATTCGTGCCTGAATAATCTCCTGTGGGATCTATAAGATCCCCGCTTAGATATTTTCCGAACCAGTCGTTGCACCATTCCCAGACATTC
>CALMWI010000464.1 GCA_937873545.1 uncultured bacterium
CATCTACTGTCAGCGGAAAGCAAAAAGAAAAAATAATCAGCAGATATAGAACATGCTTCATTTGTGCTCCTTGTACTTGATCTTGTCTTTTAATGATATAATGGCCGGAAGCAGAAATGCGGATGTGATAAAACAAGTTGTCACACCTATCATGAGCACTAAACCCATACTGGCCAGGCCCCTGTGCGAAGCAGTTGCGACAGAACCGAAACCTATCACTGTCGTCAGCGATGTGAGAAGCACTGCTTTACCGGTAAATCTGGTGACCTTATCCATTGAATTTCTTCCCTCGACCTTATATCTGTGAAGCATATGAACTCCGTCGTCTATCCCGATTCCAATGATGATCGGAAGAGCCATGAAATTATTTATGTTAAGTTTCATGCTGAACAGGTACATTATACCCAGCATCCATATCATCCCGAGAATTAACGGAATAAGAGCTATCGCGGTATATTTAAAGGATCTGAAATCTATAAGCAGCACCAGAATTATTATCAGCAGTCCCCATAAGACAGACTCCATACCTTTAACCTTGATCAGATCGATAAAGATGAGCATAATTATCGGCATACCAGTTATTGAGTCGTCGATCAGGCTTGTCTGCTCGAAGAATTTTCTTAAATTCCTCTCTTCCCAGATATTAGACTTCGGATAAATCGATACGAGCATATTGCCTGTAGTTTTATTGGCGTATCTTTCCCTTATCTCTTCAGGAAGATTTCCGTAGGTTACAATCGTTGTGTCGGTTATATCGAACATGATCTTTTTTAACTCGGGTATATATGCCCTTTGAAATCCGTTTATGATTTCTTCACGGTTTTCCGAAAGTTCAAGCTTGTTTTTAATTAAAAGTATCTTGCTCTCCCCGTCAGTTTTCCCGGCTATCTCATCAATTTTTGCTATGATCTTGTTTTTTTCACCAGATCCGGCTATGGATAGTTCACCTATTTCCACAAAATTGTCGTGAAGCCTTTGAAGCTCAATTATTATCTCGGCGACATTTTCTTCATCCGCCTGAAAATCTGAACCGCCGTTCGAAATATTTTTTCTGAATTCGGCTAGAAGTTCTATGTTCTTCTTCTGTTCGGTCTCTGGCTCAAAAAATTCCGTAACAGCCTCTATCCTTCCTATAAGTTCTGTTCTGTCCGCGAGTTTTTTCAGCTTCGCGACTTTAGAACGGACGCTGTCGATATTACTCTCGGAGAACATCGCAAAATCGGGAGATATTTCAAGTTTTTCTATAATTTTTTCCTGAGCTTCTATTGCTGGCATTCCTTTAGGCTCAAGATTGGTCATGTCATATTCGTACTCAAGTTTGTTCGCTCCGTAAATTGAGAGCAGAGTTATAATTGTGCTTGATACTAAAACGAAAACTATGTAGTATTTATTTTTAGATAGCCTTCCGATATTTTCCATAAATCTGTACTGCATAATTCCGCTTACATAGGATAACAGCTTAAGCCTGAATAATTTCGCTCCTGTATTATCATTTTCTTTTGATTTGTTCTGTTTTCTGCTGTCTCTTATGATAAGTGCGGGGAGCAGAATAAACATCATTATCATTGCAATGGTTATGCCCAGACCCATCGCGAATCCCATTTCAGAAAAAGCCCGGAACCCGATTATGATAAGAATAAAAAATGCTGCTGCCGTAGTCACAGCCCCGGTTAGAACCCCGTTCCCTACTGTCAGGTACATTGTTTTTACGGCTTTTTCAGGCTCTTCGCCGTGATCGACCGCATCCTTATATCCCGTAAGAAAATGAATGGCATAGTCAATTCCGAGCCCGACGAGCATTACTCCGAAAGCCGCTGACATTGTATTCAGATACCTGAGAGCAACGGCAAATATCCCTGCCGTTACTATTATTGAAACTATCAGCGTCAGGATCGAATTAAACGGGTTCCTCCATGATCTGAACGACCCGATCATTATTATCAAAACTATGACAAGGGCAAGTACTGTTGACCATCCAAAATCCCTTAGAACTGCATCCTGTTCCTGAAGCCCTATGATCGGAGTTCCGGCAAGGCCGAATTCAAGATCGGGGAACTTATGCCGGATTGATTTCATCCTTTCTGTCGCGATCCTGCTCATTATAAGCAGATTGTCAAAATCGTCTGTGCTCACGCTCGGCATCAGCTCCATCAGGAGCATAGTCCTGTCCGGAGAAAAATAATACTCATCGCCAATTATGAATTTTTTCACGGATTCCGTTACTTTTTCAGGATCCCTGTTATCAATATAAGCATTTAATGAGGAAATGAAATTATAAACATTATTAAGACCTGTTACTGCTTTAGCTTCACCGTCCAGAGAACTGAGATTCTCTGAATCGTTAACAAATTCCTGCTCAAAGTTGCTGTTAATGTTTTTCAGCAGATCTTTAAATTCCAGTTCACGGTACATTGCCGTAAAATTTTTTAGATCCCTGTGCTTCTGTATGATCGCACCGTGCTTAAGAAAAAATTCGGTATCCAGCTTAATGTCAACTCTTTTGATGAAATTTATCGTATCATAACCGACTCCCTCGACAGGATACTCTCCTCTGAATATTTTCCAGCGCTGGAACATCGTCAGTTCCTGTCCGTCGGACGGTTTAATGTGGTTCATTACCGACATCTCGCTGCCTATATGTTCAGCAGCCTCGATCATTCTCCGTTCATCTTTTGATGCGCTGTTTATCGAGATCATTATTACTGCATCCGAAGTGAAATCTTCTATTATGTTATTGAATGATTTCACCTGGGGAAGATTTGAAGGCAGCATATCCGCAAGCCTGTTCTTTATTCCGAGACCGGCAGAAAAATAAAGCGTAACTGCAGTTAAAAATAGTATAAAAAGTAAAGTTTTCCTGTTGTGTTTTGTTACCAGATCAGCTATGAACAAATAAATTTTTCTTCTCATTTCATCTTGCCTGTACCGGGTTATGACTGTAAAGCAGCCTGTGCCCTGATCAGATCCCTAAGAGTGATAATCCCTACGATCTGTTCTGTTTTAACATCTTTCACTATTAGTACCTGTACATCATATTCGATAAATCTGTTGCCTACTTCGCTGACAGTCTGATTTGAATAACATATCCCGGCTTCGTGGATAACAGGTTTAATTCTCTTTTTGACAGCTTCTTCCACTTCCTTCCTGGTCAGTATTCCGCTAAGGCTTCCCGACTGGATCACTGGAAAGGCTCCGTATGAATAATTATCAAGCGTTTCTTTCATTGTCTCATATGTAAGATCTTTTAAGAAAACTGTATTCGGACTGGCTATCGCTGAGATCGGAAGGTTCTGCCAGCTGTGCAGATCTACGGGAGGCCTTATTTTATGAAGCAAATTCCCGTCCTGAATAAGAAGCGAGTCGTAAAAATTCAATTGCGATGACCTCCGAGCTACGGTCTGACTTATAATTACGCCTATCATAAGTGCCGGAACTATCGCGAACTGATGAGTCATCTCAAAAACTATGAGCAGAGAAGTTAGAGGCGCATGGACTACCGCGCCTAAGAATGCGGACATACCTACAGCAGCAAGCACTATAATATCATCGTGTGTCAGAGTGATCCACAGACCCGCCAGACCGCCAATGAAGTATCCTGTAAATCCGCCGATAAAAAGTGAAGGGGCGAATATCCCGCCGCATCCGCCGAAACTGTAGCTTGATATTGTAGCGAGAAGTTTACCTATAGCCAGAATACCGGCGATCCTCCATTCGAAATTACTGCTCATAAGGTCGGACAGATCTTCATAACCCAGACCGAATACCCCCAGTTTATCGGTCAGCAGGTAAAGCGAGGTTCCTATAATCCATGTTATAAGTCCGCCTAATAACGGCATCATCCACGGCGCGATTTTTTTATGTTTTCTTAGCGATTTCCTGATCTTCAGGGTGTTCTTCTGGAAAAGAACCCCTAAAAAAGCGGCGGCGAATGCCACCAAAGGAACAAAAATATAATGTGACCAGCTGATATCGGCAAGCATTGGAAGCGAAAATGCCGGCTGCCTTCCCAGAAATGCGTAAACCACAAATGCGCCGATAACCGATGACAGCACGACTTTACCCAGATATTTATTGTTCATATCGCCGACGACTTCTTCGATGATGAATGTTATTGCGGCCAAGGGAGTATTGAAAGCGGCCGCAAGACCTGCGGACGCCCCGATCAGGCTTGACGCTCTTTTGTTCCTGAAATTTTTATCAAAAGCTCCTTCGATATTTGAAGCTACTCCGCTTCCCAGATAAACAGAAGGACCTTCCCTTCCGAGACTGTTCCCGCCTCCTATGCTGATAATACCGGCAAAAAATTTAACTACTACAGGTTTAAAATTCAGATTTCCCATTTCTTTCCAGTAGGCCGCTTTCATCTGAGGAATTCCGCTGCCTGCAGACTCGGGGCTGAAAACAAAGAGTAGAAATCCGACTAAAAGGGAACTTACGGATATCAGTATAAAACTCGCGGTTATAAAATATACCGGCGATTCTTCTGCGAACCTGAGATATGTCAATTTGTACGACAGCTTTATCAGATATAAAAACGCAACGGCCGATAAAGCTGAACACAGACTTAAAACACATGTTGTTATAACCGGACGGGTGTTTTCAGGAACTCTCTCCCATAGCCTTGTCAAATATCTTATAATTATTTCTTTCATTTCTCCATTAAACCATTAAAGCAGCTTGTTTAATATGTCTTCCCATGTACTCAGAACATGATCGGCAGTGGTTAAGTTCTTATCGGTGTCCCTGAATCCCGTGAACAGGATCGTGCTCATTCCGACTGATCTGGCGCCTGCTATATCTTTAGCTTCCCTGTCCCCGATATGTATCATTTCTGAGAAATCGCTTCCGCTCAGTTCAGCGGCTTTTTGAAAAGCCCGTTTGTCCGGTTTTGAAAATCCTGTTTCATCGGAAAACACGCCTTCTGTAATATGCTGGTAAACTCCGCGGGATTTTAAAGCATTCCTTATTTCCCTTCCCGGCTCAAAACCCGTATCAGAAATAATCACAAGGCTGTATTTGCCTGCCAGCCTTTTTATTGCTTCGGCGACCTGTGGTGTCAAAGAGAAGTATTTGTCAGTAACCAGCTTTTCGTTGAATCTTACAAGCTCACTGAAATGTTCAGGCTTGAAACAGTAGCCGAGAATTCTCTCTATCATTCTGAATGATTCAGGGGTCGTGGGCGTCCTGCTCTCATTGTGCCATATATTTTCAAAATTTTCATAAATGGATCTCATGAGCATGATCGATGTTTCATAGCTTATGTCATAATCCCGGAATATCCCGGAGGCGTGTTCCACTCTCTCCATGAATATTTCATCAGTCATGGGATAAAAAACCAGTGTATCCCAGAAATCAAGCGTCACAGTTTTATAATTCATTTCAGTTCCGTTCATTTAACGTAGGATACAAATATATATCAAATTTTAATTAGTATCAAGTATTACAATTCTCTTGCAGAAAAATTCATTTTTTGCTAAATTTGAGTTAAGTTAGCAGGCGGTAATATGACGGCAAAAACATATCACATAGGCATTGATCTTCACGGAACGCTGATCAACAACAATGAATTTCTATCTGATGGTTCACCAGACGCGCTTATAGAAGCTATCAAAGGAAAACCCAACGATATAAAGCTTTATTTATGTACGGGTAACGATCTCCCTTTTGTAAAGAGGAAACTGGGCGGGATCGCAGATCTTTTTGACGGAGCGGTACTCGAAACCGGCTGCGTTGTTTCTACCGATATGATCAAAGAAGAGATAATTGTACCCCATAACATTGTTACCCAGATAAAAACCCTTGAAAATACGCTTCTGGACTGTGACTATCCCGAAGTATATAAATTCGCAAGAAGACTGGCTACGATCAGCATGTTCACGAAATACGAATATCCTCTTGAAGGATTTTTTCAGAAAATGAAAGAAGACCTTCAGCACATTGACTACGCCCGTGTTACAAGATCGAGTGTAGCTGTAGATATAATACCTATTAAACACGACAAATACCGCGGGCTTGAATACTTCGGAAAAAGCAGCGATGTTTACATTGCTGTTGCCGATTCCCTTAACGACATTGAGATGCTTAAAAAGGCCGATATATCTTTTATGCCCGCGAATGCCGATCCCGCGACTATTGAGCTTTTGGGTAAAACAAAACAGAAAAAACTTTTAGGCGGAGATTTAGATCATAAAAGTCTTTACATAAGTTCAAAGCCGGTTACCTTCGGGGTAATTGAAATACTTGAAAACATTTATAAGAATTACACTTCTTTCTGATCGGTATATTTTTCATAGATCTGATTTGCGGCTTCAAGATCTATCCTTTTATCGCTTAAGTAAACGTTCATTAACTCAATCAGCCTCTTTTTCACGAATTCAATAAGAGTTTCCTGTTTAAAAACCGATCCGTGCAGTACAACGCACGGCGATCTTCCGTTTATAAGTTTTGAGCAGTTTAAAACAAGGTAAACAAGCTCGTCAGCCCCTTTATGGAT
>CALMWI010000465.1 GCA_937873545.1 uncultured bacterium
AAAAATTATCCGCATCGCTGAAGTTGCCGTCAGTGATAACCGCCACTGATTTAATGTTTTTGACCGGGATCAAGTCCTCGATCAGCGAATTGGCTTTTTTCCCGGTTACATTTGTGAAATCATCCGAAAAATCCAGGCTGTCAGAACCGGACATGATCCTGGTGTTTTCACCGAATGAACCGATTACGAATGTATCTTCGCCCGTTACTTTTGACAGAATGTTTTTTACAGCTGCTGTATCCGCAGTATCGTTCAAAGTCATCGATCTGGAATTGTCGAACAGTATCAGATGCCGTTCAGGTTTTTCCTCTGTAACAGATTTTACTGTTTCAGGGTCAAAGATAAAAATTACGGTCATGCTTATAAAAATATATTTAAGTATGAAAAGTACCGGCCGGCTTTTTTTTGACAACTGCTCTTTTCCAAGATAGAACACGACCGAAAAGTATGCCAGCACTAATGCGGCGGCTAGTAAAAACCCGGGATATTGAAGCTCAAAAAACATATATTTCAGTCACGGTAAGATCAATTATCATCTTCAAGAAAATCGAATCCTCTCGAGATCTTTTTGTCGCCTGAAGATACGGGTTTCGGATCAAGTGGCGCATCAGGTTCAGCATTATTTTTGTTGTCCTGCGGAGAATTCCCGAAGTCAAGCTGGATCTCATTATCTCCGGTACCGCCGGCCTCTTTTTTAGAAGATATGCCAGGTGACTTAAGATTCGCAGGCTTTTTTAGGACTTTTTTATTTTCCGCCGCTGGTTTATCAGGCTGAGCAGGTGAAAATTCAAACTTTTCCAGAAGCACCATCATTATCTCTTCTGTGGTCTTATCAATGTTCGAACCTCTGGGATCAATTTTTACAAGAGTCGCTACATCTTCAAAAAATGTCTGATACTTTTCGAACATAGCTCCCTTTTTATTTGTCATCAGTGCGAATAAAAGGATCAGTATTATCAGGCCCATAACCGAGATAATTATTATAGCCGTAAGACCGAATCCTCCCTCAGGTTTCTGTACTTCATCGGGTTCTTTTGTATTTTCGTTAAGGACGGCAGCTGCGGAATCTGCAGAAAGAGGTTCTTCTATCTCAAGAGTATCAGCTTCTGTTACATTTGATACGGCAGCCTCTGTATTATATGTTTTGAATCCTGTCGATGAAATGAGCAGATACAATTCGTCAATATTGCCTTCTCCTGCCGGTTTATATAATAATATTTCCGCTTCGAAATTTTCTTCCTTTGCCAGATTGACGACCAGTTCGTTCATACCCTTTGAGAAAGACAGAGTTCCTCCATTACCTAAACGAATATAGCCGTCGGGGTCGTTGATCTTTACATTCGATACGTTTCTGGATGCTTTTACCTGTATTTTCGCGGTCTTATTATCGGGAGAAAAACTGATCCTTGCGTTGTTTGCCAGAAGCGAATCCTGTACTATAATTCTGAGTTCAGGTCTGTAAACCGCTGAAACCGTGATCTTTTCTATCTTGCCTATGTCTTTTTTTGTAAATCCGAAACTTGCCGAATATGTTTTTCCTTCTTCGAGACTTCCGGAAAGAGTAGTTGAATCGAATATGAGTTCCAAAAGACCGTTGCTGTTTACTTTTTTTAAGATGAAAGGTTTTTTCATATCCGACTGAAAATCAAATGTTTCATATTTGACCAGCTCAAGAGAAACAGCTCCGTACTCTCCCTCGCCGAGATAAAAATTTCTTTTTTTAGTGAAATCCAGTTTTTCGGCAGAATTGGCCGAGAACACGAAAAGAAGCGTTATTGCGATCATCAGTTTTATTTTGCCCATATTGCAACTCCGTAAAAATTTTTACATCAAACCGGCCGGATCAACATCCGTATCTATTTTTATGTCTGAAGAGCTTTTGAACTTACCAAGCACGCCTGAAACCAGGTCTCTCGATATTTTTCCGCTCCTGTCATTAATTATACACGATTTTATTAAAATATACAACCGAAATATATTATTAACTTTAAGCACCATTTTATCAACAGGTCTATAAATGACGCAGCTTCTGTTCGCGGCTGCAAGTTCGCAATAAAGTTCTTCCGCGGTTTTTTTCACTCCCGCCAGGTCTTTTGAAGAAAGGGTTATTATTATTATTCTCGAGAACGGGGGATATGAAGTCAACTTTCTTATATTGAGCTCTTCATTGATAAAGCCGAGGTAATCGTGGTTAAGCGCATAACGCAGAAGCTGATTAGATTCGTTGAACGTCTGTATGATCACCTTTCCGCCTATAGCACCTCTTCCGGCTCTTCCCGCGACCTGCTCTATCAGCTGGAACGCTTTTTCATCTGATCTGAAATCGGGGAATATCAGTTCGCTGTCGATATTTACTATACATACGACGGATACCTGATGGAAATCAAGTCCTTTTGCGATCATCTGAGTTCCCACAAGAATAGCCGACCCGGGCTTATCGAATTCGTCAAGTATTTTACTGTGTCCGTCCTTTTTTCTGGTCGTGTCGTAATCCATCCTGAGAACGGCTGTTCCGGGAAAGATCCTTTTAAGTTCGGATTCAACCTGCTCGGTGCCCGCGCCTCGGAAGCTTATATTTTCACTTCCGCATGAAACGCAACGGTCTTTTCCTTTCTCGAAATACCCGCAGTAATGACAGATCATCCTGTTCCTGTCGAGATGGTATGTCAAAGAAACCGAGCAGTTCGGGCAGGAAACTGATTTTCCGCATGACCGGCAAATCAGGTGCGGAGAATAACCCCTTCTGTTCTGCAGCACCATTATCTTTCTTCCTAGCGCGAGTTCTCTGGAAAACAGGCTGATAACAGGTTTTTCGAACATTTCGGAAAAATTCTCCTTTTTAACGATCTTCATTTCGGGCAGCACAGCTGAACTGAATCTGTTTTTGATCTCAAGAAGCCTGTATTTGCCTGAAACGGCGTTATAATAACTTTCAAGCGAAGGAGTAGCGGATCCGAGTACTACAGGTGCTTTATTCAGATATCCCCGCATGACCGCCGAGTTTCTGGCGCAGTATCTAGGCGCGGTATCAGTTTGTTTGTAGGACGAGTCATGTTCCTCGTCAACTATTATCACCCCAATGTTCTTTAAAGGTGCGAATACAGCGGATCTCGGACCGATAACGATCGGATATTCACCTGATCTTATTTTTTCCCAGCTTTCAAGCTTTTCAAGATCGGACAGCCTGCTGTGCAGCACGGCTATCCTGTCTCCGAAGTGAGCTCTGAATCTTCTGACGGTCTGAGGTGTAAGCGAAATTTCCGGCACCAGAAGAATGGCCGTTCTGCCCATTTTCAGCGCTTTTGAGATAGCTGAAATATAAACGATCGTTTTTCCGCTCCCTGTTATTCCGTGTATCAGAAAAGTACAGTGTTTATTTTCGTCTATTGAGTTTATGATCCTGTCTGAGCACGATCTCTGTTCCTCATTAAGTTCAGGCATATCTTTATGAGGAACCGATTCGGTCATTAGTCTTGCCATGTGGTCTTTCTTTAGCAATTCTTCTTTGATCATACCGGTTGCGAGAGCTTTTTTTATAGCTGAAGGCGATACTTTTTTTTCCTTAAGATCTTTCAACAGCGCAGTATCAGCGCCGTCAAAACACTGATCCAGTCCGTCAAAGCCTTTTCCGGAATCGTTCTTCTTTAACAGATCGTCCCAGAATTCAGTTTTTCTAAAACCCTTCAGGAAAACATTTTTGTCTTTATGTTCAATCATACTGTTCACACTGATCAGACTTTTCTTTTTGAGCTTTGCGATCGCCTTAACACTTTCTTTTCCGAATAATTTATCCACCTCTTCTAGCTTAACAGGGCCGAATTCTTTAATAAAGTTTAGGACTGCAAACTCCTGTTGAGAAAGTTCATTCGGGCAGTTTATTCCGGTGAAAGAAACTGTTCTTGTAGTTCTTGTCTGAAGCAGAGACGGAAGCGCGAGCCTGATCACTTCTCCTAGCGGGCAAAGATAATATTCCGATATCCATTCGCAGAAATTCAGCAGTTCGGCAGACAAGACCGGAGAATCATCAAGGAACTCGATTATTTCAGAAAGTTTTTCCATGCGGCTCATTTGAGGAACCGATGTTACTATACCTGTAATAATCCTTCCGTTGAACTTAACGGACACCCTGCATCCTATTAAACTTGCAGGGGGCACACTTTCCTCTGAGTAATATGTGAACTCTTCGTACAGCGGTAAGGGAAGA
>CALMWI010000466.1 GCA_937873545.1 uncultured bacterium
TTTTTTAGAATGTCAATCATGATTCCTCCTTAAAATTTGATTTATTTTCTACTACAGCATCTTTTATTTCTTCTATTCTCTTATTTGCTTCCTCCCTGCCTTTAAGATAGAATTTCTGCATCTTGTTCTCTGAATAAAATCTCAGCGTATCTCTCCAGTTACTGAAATTGAAATCCTGATCATTAAAAACATTAATAATTATGTCTGAATTTTCGCTTATAATTTTTTTTCTGTTAGCGATCAAAGGTATATACAGGCTTCTGTAAACTATCCCAAATGTATTATTCTTATAAATCGTACTATTGAGCTTATCATCAAGTGAAATTGATATTACTATACCCTTTCTTCCTACTTTCTCACGGCAAACATCAGCCGGAGTGCTGTTCAATACACCTCCGTCAACATAGAGTTCACCTTCTATTTCTACAGGCTGATAAATCCCTGGGAATGCGCTCGAAGCGCAGACAGCACTGATCAGATTTCCTTCAGTAAAAACTCTTAATTTGCCTTCGTTTAAATTTGTTGCGACAATACCTAAAGGAATCGATAAATCTTCAATACTGCTATCTTCGCAAAATTTCATCAAAATACTTTTTATGTTTTGCTGTGATATAAAACCCTGCATGTTGATCTTTGGTCGCAGCCAGTTTATTTTTTTGACTGTTTTATAAAACTCCTCCATAATATCATCAACGGACACTCCTCCTGCTATCATCGAACCCATTATTGATCCTCCGCTGCATGTAGCTAAATAATCTATCGGAATGTTGTTTTCCTGCAAGACTTTTATTACACCGAGATGGGCGAAACTTTTAGCTCCGCCTCCGCCTAATGCCAATCCAACTTTTTTATTCTTAGGCATCTGCTTCTGCATGAACTTTTTCCTTTAATAAATTATAAACAAACGAAATAATTTTTTCGACATATTTTTGTTTGAAAGCCAAAAAAAATGATAGCTGTGCAATGATTAATCCTCCCAAAGAATCCAGAATAAAATGTTTTTTTAGCATAACAGTGGACAAAGCTATCAAAATTGCCCACAAAGCCCAAAGTATTTTATTCTTTCTTGTAATGTGAATCATTGAAAAAGCCACAACGAAAGACAGACTTACATGAAGGCTGGGAAAAGTATTGTTGGGTACATCATGCAGATAATTTATATTCAGCATTTCTGTACTAAGGCTAATTATCTCAAAATTCGGACGCGGGTATACAGCAGGGAAAAAATAAAAGATCGGATAAGTAAACAACCATGTAAGAATTATTGCAATAGCAAGCTTTGTCACATCCCTTGAATCTTCAATTATAATCCCTACAAGCGGAATCACCAAGTAGGTTGACATATATATCCAAACCATTTCAGGAACAAAAGGAATCAAATAGTCTATGCCTAAAAAGAAAGAGTAATTGACATCGCTCTTAAATGTGCCCACAAAGTTATATGTTATTATATGGAACAGCATTAAAGGAATTATCAAAAACAGCCTTTTATATTTACTTGAGCTTAAATTCATATTTAGAAACTATAATTAAATTTTAAGCATAATTCATCAGTATTTTTGATCCTACCGAACATTGTTGTGTCTTTACCGTCAACAATTCGAATACTCAACATTATCTCAGTGTTTTCTACCGGATAATAATAGAATTCAGGCGCGAACACATAACCGTAATTATTTTTAATATCATCAAAATCTTTAATTTCGATTCCGCCGCTCACAGGAATAATTTTGATTTTATCATTCATGATTTTTTTTTCGATTCCGAACATTAAGTAATTTTCAAGATTGTCACTCCCTCTTTCATGTATAAATCCATGTAAATACTGACCGTTAATATATATTCCGTTTTTAAAGGTATAATCAGCTCCAATTACGTATTTGATATAAGGTTCATTATCAACACTCACTGATTCTTGAACCCCCATACCCAATTCTGACATATCAAGAGTTGACTTAACTTTATCAGGGAAAAATACACCTGCTTCTCCCCATAAACCAATATCGGTAACTGATCCGGCAAAATCTACACCCGCTACCTGAATTCTCGGATATATTAGTCTGGTTTCTATTCCAATAATATTTGGATCAGAAGTTGCTTTAAAAATAGCTCCTTCCAAAGCCGGAAAATCATCTCTGCCATAAACATAGCTGAGCGAATAATCAAAATTAAAAATCTGATTGGACAGTTTCATACCTGCTGTAACTCCGTCCTTAAAATTATTGTCCGGGAGCTGGATTGATTCAACTGACGATCCAACAGATAATTCTCCCGGCAAATCCATTGCTGACGACATTGCTGACGCCAATTGACCAGCAGGCAGTAAAGCAGGGTTAAATATTGGAATATATACTCCTGAAAGAGTAAAGTCACTCATGTAATATTTAGCCGTTATTCCATCTGATCCAAGATGTCTGCCGAAATCCCAGATGTCCTCGAGCTCATCCGCATTAAGATTGTCTGTAGGGTTAAGTCTATCACCTTTCCCCCACGCAATGCGCTGTCTGCCGATACGCAGGTCGAGATCATCATCAATAAATCCGTAAATATCAAAATACGCTTCGCGAAGATCAAGACCGAGAGGGGAGGTATTGTCTTTATCTTGCAGATCAGTTGTATTCTGTACTGACGGAAACTGAAATGATCTCAACCATATTTCACTGTAGAAATGTGCTTTTTCAACGGGATTAACTTCAGCTTTCAAATCAAGTCTGTATTCTTGCCAAGAAAAACTGTTATTATTATCAATCTGCATCCGATTATCCGTCTGAATGTAACCGTTCCACTTAATACCTGTGAGCACTGAGTTTTCTTGAGCCTGCAATGAAGATACAGTAAGCAATATAGCTGAAAACATTTGAGCTGCCAAATTTGATTTATTCATAAACATCCCTTGATTATCTGGTTAAGTATCTCTCGGTGAAAGTTTCGTCTGTCAAACCGGAGTCAAATTTTACATCCTGTATCATCATTTTCGTTTTGTGTTTGCCTTTAAGGTCTTCCATTTGGTAATTTTTTGAAATCCAGTATCCGTTTTCTTTTTCAATCTGCTCCCTGATCATAACTTTTACAAGAGTATTACCTTTATCAAAGTGCGCTATTTTTACAGGATAGAAATTATCCGTCCTGACTTCCATTATCATCTTCGAATAATCTGTTTTGACATCTTTTTTGGGAGTAAGCTGAAGAGTGTATAGTTTGTCGTCTTTTTTTATTAATTCCGGAATCCACTTTTCTGAGTACATTTTGGCTTCCATATCTTCGTAAGTAAAATCCGTTCCGGCAAATTTCGTATTTTTTACATGTGAAGCTATTCTTCTAGTCTTCTTGAATGCAGGAAGGTAAAGGTACATTACATCTTCTGGTAGCGACAGAAATGCAATCCCTTTTTGCGAAGCAGGAGAAATAAATTTAGCCAGTCTTTTATCGTAACCTTTCTGCATCATAACAAGCTCACGGAGCTCTTCTTTATTATCTTTATCAATCAGAGTTATTTTTATACTCATGTTCTGATCTTTTGGCGCGTTGGTCACATCATCTACTCCCTGTAAAATTTTTACAGCTGTTAATCCGGGTTCCTGAGCTTGAACATTATTCCAAAACAGAAACATGCCGGTCAGTAACAATAACATCACTTTTTTCATTTCGCTTCCTCCTTAATTCTTATTAGAGTTTAATTTTCTTGAATTATTCTTTGCCTTATTCTTTATAGCTTTGAACTTCTCAATAAAACCGGATTTACTCAAAAGGATTAAAGCAGGCAACACAGTTATAGCCGTAACACCTGATACTATCATAGTAATTGCTACAAGAAGTCCGAAACGCTGTAACGGTACGAGATCCGCGAATAGCAGTACAAGAAAACCTAACATTACAGTCACTACATTAATCATAATTGCTTCGCCCGTCGTTTCCAAAGTAGAATCAAGTGCATCAATTTCAATTCCTGATTTATTAAAATCGCTTCTAAATCGGCTGATAAAATGAATTGAATAATCAATACCTATTCCTATCGAAATACTGCCTACTAACACTGTTGCAATATCAAGCGGGATTCCCGAATAACCCATAAACCCGAAGATAACAAGAAGGGTTATACCTATCGATGACATACCAATAACCGCACCTATAAATGATTTCATAAGGAAATACAGGCATATAAATACAAGTGCCAACGCTATTATCATGCTCTGTATCTGACTGCCTGTAATGCTGTTATCTAAACGAAGATAAATTGATGTGATTCCTGTCTGCTCAATAGAGAATTTTTCATTGTTGAGCGGTTTTATAAAATTTTCAACTTTTTCAACAAGATTACTGATGAATTCCGTGTTAACATTTGTTATAGTAGCTTGTATTACAGCTTCTGTTTTGTCGGGATTAACGAGCTGACTCATAACTTCTTCGCCTTCAAGCATAAACCAAAGATTGCTTACCATATCTTTGTTTTCAGGTATCGATTTCCCTTCTCCCATAGCATCGCTCATTTCTTCAATTAGATCTGCGACAGATTTTGGATTATGAACATTTTCCTGTTTTTTAAGAAAGTCTTCTACATCTTTCATTTTTCTCAAGACTTCAGGGTCTTGAATATCACCTGATACCAAAAATTGAATTGGTACAGATCCCCCAAATCTTCTTTCCATCATCTCTTCGGTCATTCTGACAGGCGCACCAGGCTTAAAATAATCAAGCAAATCAACTTTTCTTTCAATTTTTGGAATACCTGCAATACAAATAACTGTAACGGTGATGGCAGAAAAGATAATTATTTTTTCATTTTTTAAAATCCAACCTCCGATTTTATCCATAAATCTTGCCATGCCGTCTTTTCTCGGTATTACTTCTTCAAGAATTGATTTCTTCTTAACTGGAAGGTACGAGAGTACTGAAGGCACAAATGTTAGCGCAACAACTAAGGCAAAAAATATTCCTAAACTCGAAAATAATCCGAATTCTGATATCATTGTCAAATAAGAGCCGAAAATAAAAGAAATGAATCCCGCAATTGTTGTAACTCCTGCAAGTAAAACTGGCAAAATTATTTCACTGAGTGCCTTTTGAGATTGTTTAACACGATTAGAATTGTTTGTAACTTCTTCGTTGAATTTACTAATTACATGGATGCTGTAAGCGCTTCCGACCGCTATCAGCACAACAGGAATAATGTCAGATATAGCTGTCAACGGAACATTCAGTAAGCTCATTACTCCGAGTGTCCAAATAGTACTTATCGAAACTGATATCAATGGTAAAACTACACCTCGAAGTGAACGGTATGAAAGATATAAAGCTAGCATAATCAGCAATAGAATAAATGGGACTAGTTTCTTGAGATCTTTCTGAATTATCTCATTTATTTCTTTAAGCTGATAAGGAAGACCGCCGAAGTAAACTTTTTCCTTAATATTTGCTTTTTGAACAATATCTTTTAACTGTGAAGCTGTTTTCATTTTATCTGCAGTATCTGCAAATCTGCATATTATTAATGTAGCTTTAGCATCTTCAGAAATAAGATATCCTCTGTACATTTCTTTTGAAAGAGCATAGTTTTTTATTTTTTCAAGTTCTTCAATATCTTCAGGCAAATCGTATTCATCTATAAGCTTACTTATCTGTAATGTACCTTCTTCATCGGTTCTTATATCCAAAACATTAGTTAAGCTGGTCACGTAAGTTACATTCTCATTTTTCTTGAATTCCTGAGTTAAGTTATTGATCGTTTCTATTGTTTTTCTGTTGAAAACATCATCCGTTTCCAAAGCTATCAATGCTAATTGATTACCCCCGTAAGCATCTCCTATATAGTTAAAAAGTTTAACTGCAGGATCTTCATTCGGTAAATAGCTTAGAATATCTGAATTGATTTTGAGATCTTTTACAAAATAACCTAAAATCACAGTAATTGCGAGTACACTAAAGATTATTAATGCTCTAAGTTTTAGAATAATTTCTGCAATTTTTTTCATAACCGTTTTCCTTTTTTTCTTTACACTTTTTTCTTACTCACCTGACTTTTCGTCCGTTTTAGTTTTTTGTTCTAAATTTACAATACCGTTATAAAATTGTCAAGACTTATTTTTTTCTTGACTAACTCCAATTAAATTTATACTTTTGTACGGTTTATGTTTTATCGTACAACGAAACGGAGGATGAAATGGAAAACGAATCTTTATCAAAATCAGAAATAATGAAAGCCGCTGATGAAGAGTCAAATACTCACCTTCAAGATGGCATTGTTTTTGAGGTATTTCTCAATATGACGATCAAAGGACTGAAAGACTAATTTTTTTGGAATTGAATTGTTCAATAGTACTAATTATATTTTCATGATTTTTGTTCTTGTGTCAATTACCGGCTGCAGTGTTTTTGAATACAGTCCTTACGACGATAATCTGAATACAAGTATTCGAAATTCAAATCTTAAAAACATTTCCCGTATTCAAGATATTTTAACTGAAGTTGAAGCTGATAGCTTTAATTTTGCAATAATTTCTGACTCGCATTCTGATTATGATGATCTTCATGAAGTTGTAAAAAAGATAAACAGCCATTCTGATATTAAATTCACAATTCATCTGGGTGATCAAACAGATTTAGGGCTTAAATTCGAATTTGAGAACTCTTTAAATGAATTAAATAATTTAAAATTCCCATATGTAGCTATTATCGGAAACCATGACTATCTTTCTCAGGGGGAATCAATTTTCGAAATGATATATGGTAAAACAAATTTTTCATTTCAAATAGGGACTAATAATTTTATAGGATTTGATAATATTGTATGGGAAAATAATAATAGCCGTCCAAACTTTGAATGGCTTAAAAACGAACTTGCCGGACTAGAAGGCAATAAATTTCTATTAATGCATTTAACAGAGACCAGCAATTCTATGGAACTTTATAAAGAGGAATATTTGTCTATAATAAACAACATACAGGATTTATACAGGTTTCATGGGCATACGCATGTCCTTGATATTGACTGGCCTCGGGTTGTTGCACCAATGACTTCAGATAGAATTATACCTGTTATTTCAGTAAGAGGAAATATTGTTAGCTACTATCTGCTGGAGCCGAAGTGAACAAATACTCAATCTTATTTCTGCTTTTTTTATTCAATCTGATAATTTCGGCTTCTGATTTTAAACAAGTCTTTAAAAATCTAACTCCCGATCAGATGCCATTACAGTTCGCAGGCAACCAGGGTGTAATTTCGATGGGTTTCGGATATTCGTACACTATGTTTAAAAGAAACAGAACTACAGATTTGATGTATGGGTATATCCCTGAAAACATTTCAGGCACTGACTTACACATCTTTACTTTGAAAAATACAATCAAGCACGATTTTTGTAAACTTAGAGATACAATTATTATTGTGGCAACCTTTAACTTGAATACGATTTGTACCATTTCTCATAATACACATTTGATGTGGCCGGATCATTATCCTGATGGTTATTATTTTACAAATGCATTCCACCTACAGCCTTCAATAGGTCTTGAAATAAAAATGCATCAAGATAACCACACTAACATAAGTAAATTATCATTCTACTCAGAACTGGGAATTCTTGATCAGCACACTTATCATTATATTAAAACAGGGCGTGTAAGTCTTCTAAATTCTATAAACCTTTCACTCGGTTGTATTTACAGTTTTAAAAATAATGCCACAGAAATTGGTGGAAAAGACCATTGAATTGATCAAATTTTGACTTGACAAATTTATTTAATTAACTTAAATTTGACCCGCTGACTCCAAGTCAGTAAATAAAATCAGATTCGGGAGGTTAAATGGCGGAATCACTTATAAAAACAAAAGAGAGCGAACTCAAAAGGCAGATAATCCTTGACGAAGCGGCAAAACTTATCAACAAAGTAGGTTTTAAGAATGCAAAAATGGAAGATATCGCTAAAAAAGTCGGATTTTCCAAAGCCTCGCTTTATTCATACTTTAAGGATAAAGAAGAGATAGTCACTAATATAGCAAAAGTGCATCTGCTTAATTTCTATAATAAAATCTCTGATCTGCCTGAAAAAAATCTTTCAGCTGTTGAAAAGCTTAATATAATGAAGAACGCCCACATGGATTTTGTGAAGAAGTCAAAAAATCTTATGGCGGTTAAGCTCAATTACGCATTAATGGAAAAATCTCATAAAGAATTTATTGTGCTTAAACTTAAAACTTTCGATATTCTAAAATCAATTCTTGAGCAGGGTAAAAAAGACGGAGTTTTTAACAAAAATCTGGATTCGGATTCCGCTGTAAATCTTCTAGAAGCCATGTTTACCGGTATCGCTTTCGTAAATTCACTTGTTAAAAACATCAAATCTGATCTGATCAAGGACTATGATATGGAAAAAATGATTTGTTTTGGTATGGACTTTTTTTATATGGGTATAACTAATACTAATGCGGAGATAAATAAATGTTCTTAATTGATGTAGCCGTCAAGAGGCCAGTCCTCACGACAGTATTGATTCTTTTTGTAGCGCTGATGGGTTTTTTATCGTATTTCAATCTTCCATTGAATACAATCCCTGAAGTTGAAATGCCGATAGTCATGGTACAAGTAGTATATCCCGGAGCGTCACCGGAAGAGATCGAATCGAACATCTCAAAAAAGATCGAAGACGAAGTATCCACTATCGCCGGAATAGACTATGTTCAGTCATATCTGATGGAGAATGTCAACATAACCGTCTGCATGTTCATTACAGGAAAAGATCCGGACATCGCCAGTCAGGAAGTAAAAGATAAAATAGATGCGATAGTTAATGATTTCCCCGATGACGCACAGCAGCCTGTCGTAATGAAAAATGATATAAATGCCGAAGCTGTTATAGAGATGGCATTTGTAAGCGGATTATCCGATAAGGACGCGTTCGATTACGCGGATAATATTCTTAAAGACAAATTCTCTAAGATACCCGGTGTTTCAAAAGTTGAGCTGGCTGGCGGAAGGAAAAGAGAGATACAGATCATTCTGGATAATAACACACTCTCAAAATATTCGCTTTCCCCGCTTCAGATCGTAGGCTTTCTTGCGTCTAACAATATTAACATACCGGGCGGTAACATTAATAAAAACGGTTCGGAATATTCGGTTAAAGTATTTGGAGAGTATTCAAACATAAGCGATATTGAAGATATAAAAATACCTACGAGATACGGAGTAAAATTTCTAAAAGATATTGCCAAAATTGAAGATACGCTCGTCAAAGCTGATTCTTATTCAAGTTTTTATACTTACGATAAGAACGGTGAAGCAATAAATAAAGTTATAAAACTGTCCGTATTCAGACAATCTGACGCTAATACGGTAAATGTGGCTGACGGCGTAACAGAACAGCTTGAGACTGTCCGTTCTACCCTGCCTGAAAATTCATCACTGATCGTTGTACAGGACCGCTCTACTTTTATCAGAAACAGCGTAAACGATACTATGTCAACCATTTATATGGGTATTATCCTTACTTCACTGATATTGTACTTATTCCTCCATAGTTTTAAAATAACTTTCATTATCGCCATTTCAATGCCGGTTACACTTATCGCGACTTTTCTGCTCGCCGACTGGGCAGGTTTCTCGCTGAACGTTTTCACCCTGATGGCTTTATCCGTATCGGTTGGAACACTCACTACGAACTCGGTTGTGATAATTGAGAATATTATCCGGCATATGAAGAAAGGCGAAAGATCTGCGGGAGCTTCTTATAAAGGAACTATGGAAATTATGGTCGCTATTCTAGCATCCACGCTGACAAACATAGTCGTATTCGTTCCTCTGGCTTCAATGGGTTCAATGGCCGGTCAGATGTTTAAAGAATTCGGTCTGATGGTTACATTCGTAATGATCTTTTCGATAATTATGGGATTTACTCTCACTCCAATGCTTGCAACAAATTTTCTAAAGCATTATAAGGCCAAAAAGGAGAATAAAAGCGGATTCGGTTTGCTCTTTGATACATATTTCGACAAATTCACTGAAGCATACAGAAAGCTGCTGGATATAATAATAAGAAAGAAAAAATATAGATATATGGCTATGTATCTGCCTTTCGTGCTTCTTATAGCTACATTCTGGTTCATAGCGAAAGTTAGTCCGCTCGGTAGTGAGTTTATGCCGCAGATGACTTCAAGAAAGATCCAAATCGATGTCGAGATGCCAAATTATTATGACATTGAAAGAACTAAAGGAATCTTTGAAGAGATCAGGAAAAGAGCTTTAAGCATTAAAGAAGCTGATAATGCGCTTATTGAGGTCGGTAACCTAGGAAGAAATTCGGGAGGATACCTAGGGAGGATACTTGTTAATCTTCATAAAGACAAATATCTTGATAGATCAACCGAGCAGGTAGTTTCTGAACTTCAGACACATCTTTTGAATTTCCCGGACGCTACTATCAAAGTTAAGGCTGCAAGCGATTTCGAGGGCCCTGTCAGCAGTTCTCCGATAGAATTTCAAATTTCAGGGGACGACCAGGCAAAACTGAGTGAATTGACATATCAGGTTTTGGAAATAGTAAAAAAAGTACCGGGTACAACAAATGTGGATTCGGATATAAGACCGGGAAAACCCGAAGTAAAGATCATTCCGGATAAACGTAAACTTGTTGAGTACGGGACAGATGTAGCTTCAATTGCTCAGGTGGTCAGGACATCTGTTGAAGGCATCACAAACACAAAACTAAAGGAAAAAGGGATCGAGTACGACATCAGGATACAAATGGATGATTCGACAATCGATGATCTCGATAAAATAAGTAAACTGTCGGTTATGACACCTAAAGGTAATGTTAAAATTTCTGATCTTGCAAAACTTGAATTCTCAAGATCGCCCTCGAAGATAACTAGAAAGGATAAATCAAGACAGTATCAGGTAACGGCTGATATAACGAACAGAACAACCGGAGAGATCAATGCTGATGTCTGGGATAAGATCCATTCTACGGTCACAATACCTGAAGGCTGTTCTATTGATACAGGATTTATGACTAAGATACAGAAGGAGATGGGTGCAGAGTTTGCGAAAGCCGCGCTCATATCAATAATACTTACTTTCCTTCTTATCGCAGGTATTCTTGAATCTTACAGGCAGTCGTTCCTTATAATGATAACTGTACCTCTTGCGCTGTTGGGTGTAATCTGGTCTCTAAAGATCACGGGTATAGCCATGAATCTGTTTGCAATGATGGCGGGAGTTATGCTCATCGGAATTGTAGTGAACAATGCTATCCTTATCCTCGATTACGCAAATGTGTTAAAAAACGAAGGCCATTCTGTCGCAGATTCTATTGTCAATGCTTCTGCAACTAAACTGAAAGC
>CALMWI010000467.1 GCA_937873545.1 uncultured bacterium
ATAACCGTCATTTTGCAAGAATGTCTTATATCCCTGTTTTCGAACCGTCTTCGCCGACTGAAGCATATCAAATGTTCATTTATGCGGTTAATATTTCCAGAAAATATCAGATGCCTGTTATATTCAGGATTACAACCCATGTATGCCACGCGAAAGAAGTTATTCAGTTCGGACAGATACCGGAACCGCGTTCAAAATTCAGCCCTTCGTTCGACAGAAAGAACGGCCCGTATCTGCCGATAACAAAAGCTGTTTTTCCCCTTAAAAAAACTGCCCTCGACAGGCTTGACAAAATGGAAGCGGAATCTGAAATGTCTGTTTTTAATAAAGTTCATTCCCCTTTCGGTCTTAAACAGATCGGCGGCAGGCGGTTAGGTATAATTTCATCATCAATGCCCGTTCTTTCGATACTTGAAAATCTTGATAAGGCTAAACAGCCTGTTGATCTTCTTCAGCTTAATTTCAGCTTTCCTCTTCCGAAAGAGAAGATAACAAAATACCTTAATGATCACGATGAGGTCATTATTATTGAAGAACTCGACAGAGTCATGGAATTCGAGATCAAATCGCTTGCATACGACAGAAATATTAAGTGCCGTATCACATCACGGACAGACAAAGCTGACCTGATGGGGGAACTCGGTTCGGAAAGAACATGGAAGATACTTTCGGATAAATGGGGCGATGTATTCCCGTCAGAGATCGAGAATATAAGCCTTCCTTTCAACAACCCCAGGATACCTCAGATGTGTCCCGGATGCGGCCACAGGTCGGCATTTCATGCAATAAAACAGGCTTTACCCGAAGGTGCAATAACCGTAGGGGACATCGGATGTCATTCTCTCGGTTTTTTCAAGCCTTACAACATGGGTGAAATGCTTCTTTCGATGGGTCACTCCAGCGGAACTGCGGCTGGTCTCACGATAGGAAATAAAACAAGAAAAGTGCTTGCATTCATCGGGGATTCAACTTTTTTCCATGCCGGTCTTCCCGCCATTATAAATGCTGTACTCTACAACCATGATTTTACTCTTGTTATTATGGAGAACGGAACAACTGCTATGACGGGACACCAGCCTCATCCCGGCTCCGGAGAGATCGGCGACAAAATATCAATTGATAAAGTTCTCGAATCTATCGGAGTTAAATTTATCAGGAGGGTGGATACATACCAGCAGAAACAGCTTACGGCTCATATAATGGAAGCTCTAGATTTTGAAGGATTTTCTGTTGTTATAGCAAGTCATCCCTGTATGCTTAAGTTCATGCGGGTCCAGAGGAAAAAAGAAAATTATGTTCCAAAACATGTTGAAGTAGTTCAGGACAAATGCGAAAAACATCTTATCTGTATAGACAAATTCGGATGCCCTTCATTTATTAAGAATGAAGACGGAAGCGTAAGGGTAAATGAAGACCTCTGTATAGGAGACGGTTCATGTAGGCAGACCTGTCCGGTCAGCGCCATCGGCTTTAAAAAGGAGATATAGTATGAAGGAAATGAACATATATATGTGCGGAGTAGGAGGCCAGGGGATCGGGCTTTTAGCCGAAGTTATGCTCAGAGTCTGTCATTACGCAGGATACGATGTGAAAGGCGTTGACACGCACGGTCTTGCCCAGAGGGGCGGTACTGTCGTATCGCATCTCAGGATCGGGAAAAAAGTCCATACGCCTCTGATACCTCCAGGAACAGCCGACATGGTAATAGCGCTTGAAAGACTCGAAGCTATGAGAGGGATCAGCGAGATGCTTTCATCCGGAGGAAAAGTCATATATTACGATGTCGAGTACCAGACGATCGATAACAGGCTCGGAAATATAAAATATCCGGCACACGCAGAGATCGAACGGTCCGCTGAAGAAAAAAAAGCAGAATTGATAAAAGTCTTTAAAGAAAATATTTCCGATCCGAGAATGCAGAATGTTATTCTAATCAAAAGTATAATTGAAAAAAATTGGATCGCAGGGTTAACTAAAGATATGGCAGTAAAAGCTCTCGGAGAACTGATGCAGGGGAGAGCTCTTGAGAAAAACATTGAGTTATTGAACGGGAAATAAAGTAAGGTCAGACTGATGAAGTATATTTTAACAGGCGGGGGAACGGGAGGACATGTTTATCCTGCTCTTGCGATCGCGGAACATATTAAGAAGAATGAACCGGATGCCGAATTTTTATATATAGGCACAAAAGATCATATCGAATCAAGGATCGTTCCGGCTAAAGGCTACAAAATGAAGTATATTACCGCAACAGGTATGCCTGACAGAAAACTCAGCGCAGCTATGCTGAACTTTGCTTTTAAAATATTCTACGGTACTATAAAAAGCATTTTTATCGTATTGTTTTATCGTCCAGACATGATCATTGGGTCAGGAGGTTTTGTGTCTGCGCCGCCCATTTTTGCGGGATATATTTTAAGGAAATTGAAACTTTCCAAAGCAAAGTTATTCCTTCATGAAGCTAATGCGGAACCCGGAAAGCTGATCAAGCTGGCAGGCCCTATGTGCGACGGTGTGGGAGTTTCATACGAAATCGCCATGAATTTGTTTCCGTCGAACGGAAAATTCGTTGGTTACCCGGTAAGACCCGAATTCTTCAGCGGTTCTAAATCGGAATCCAGGAAAAAACTCGGTATTGCGGAAGAGACTTTTCTGGTCTTTGCCGTCGGCGGTTCGCAGGGAGCACGGACGATCAACAGAGCAGTAGCTGACAGTCTCAGTTATCTTTCAGGTCTAAAAAACTTTTCAATTATTCATGTTACCGGCAGGCAAAATCCAAGCTATAACGGATTGCTTGACACTATAAAACGGTTAGAAAAAAATGGTATTAAAGAAAGTGAAACAGGTTTTTATAAAAAGATCGAATACGCCGACAACATTAAAGACTATTATTTTGCTGCCGATCTTATCATCACAAGAGGAGGCGGGACAGTAAACGAGATAGCGGTATGCGGAACTCCTTCGCTTATAATTCCTAAAGCGAACCTGTCCGGAGATCATCAGGTAATGAATGCTCTCAGCATGAAGAATTCGGGAGCCGCTGAAGTGGTTTATGAGGAGGTTATGATCGAGGACGGGGATTTCATTATCAAAGTTGAAGGGAATAAGCTTGCAAAAAAAATCGAAGAATTCTATAATGACAGCAACAGGCTTGAGAAAATGTGCTGTTCTGCAAAAAAATCCGTTATTGCGAATGCTAATGACGAGATTTACTTTTTCATAAAAGATATTTTCAATAATAAAAAAACCGCGCACACGAAAACAAAAATTCATCAGGCGAACAAGTATGCCGATATGGGCGTGAAACAGATATATAATTCACTGACGAAAATGAAACCTGAAGAAATAAGCAGTCTGGAGTTTCTCGACTACATTAAATATAGAACAAGCCATTACCTGATATCTCCTAACTGGAAAGTGAAAAACTGTGCAGTCAAGCTAGCCGGTCTTACGAAAGATGAATCTAAGTTGCCGTTCCTGAGCAAATTACTGAATGAAAAAAATGCCGGATTTGTAAAAAGAAATATTTTCTGTGCCTACAGATCAATCGGTGTATATAACGAAATGATAGAAAAAGATATTTTCACAGGCCTGAAGGATCCATACTGGGAAGTTCAGACAGAGGCTTTGAAGTGTATCAAATTCTATTCGGAAGAAACAATGCTTAACAACAAACTACAACCGGTTATTCTGACACTTCTGGAGGCAGGTAACTACGAAGTAATATTAAATGCGATAGATGCTTATTCTATATACATAAACTCAAAAGAAGACCTTAAGGAATACCAGCGGTTCTATTATCACAACAATTCACAGATAAGAGAGGCTGTAATAACGGTACTTAACGATCTGAAGAAAAAAGGCAGGATAACAGCTGAAGAATTCAAATCGCAGCTTGATAATATTTTACTGACAACAACCGGTTTTACTCCTGTTTTCAGTATGAAACAAAAACTTAAAGATGCACTGTAAACTAGCGGGATTCGTTTTTT
>CALMWI010000468.1 GCA_937873545.1 uncultured bacterium
TAAAAGGCTTAAGAAATAAACGTCTTTATATTTTATCGCCCAGCAGAAAGTCCGGGATGTACTGCCTCTGGATGCCGTTAATGTCCTCAGGATAGAATTTGTCTAACGAAAGTACGATCTTTTTGTAATTGTCGCTTATTGCCTCAAGGCTGCCGAACTCACTCTTTACCGTAGCTTCTGACGCAAGCAGATAAGTCACCTGAATGTAGATCTTTTCATTCTGCTTTTCCGCTATGAAATCAACTTCGCCGCTGCCTGTCACACCGGTACCGACTTTGTAGCCTCTTCCGGTGAGTTCTAAGTATATCAGATTTTCAAGCACGCCGGAAATGTCGTTCTTGCGGTATCCGATCAGCCCGTTCCTTAAGCCTATATCGCCGGAATAGAATTTATTGTTGATCTCCAGCCACTTTTTGCCTTTAAGGTCGTACCTGTGCACTTTATGGAACATGAAGGCTTTTTCGAGATAAGAAATATAATTTATAACCGTATCGGTGGAGACTTTAATATTCTGGGATTTTAAATAGTCGGAGATACCCTTCGCCGAGCTTATATTCCCGCAGTTGTCCGTCAGATATTTTATTATGTTCTCCACAAGCGCCGCGTCTCTTATGTTATTTCTTTCGACTACATCTTTTAAGATCACCGTGTTGAGCAGGGAATTTATGTATCCGATTATCATTTCATCTTCGAAATCCATCTTGTGAATGCCGGGAAATCCGCCGTACCGCAGGTAATTTTTGAACTCATCATCTATAGCTGATCTGTCTTTTACCCTCCTGAAATCCAGAAATTCCTTAAAGCTGAGCGTCTGTACGGGAATTTCGATGTATCTTCCTCTCAAAAGAGTGGCGAGTTCTGATGAAAGAAGATGCGCGTTCGAGCCTGTAATTATTATATCTCCGATCTCATCCGATAGAAATGATGATACGGCTTTTTCCCACTTTTCCACTTCCTGAACTTCATCGAGAATGATGTATTTTTTTCCCTTTCTGCCTTTGAGAGACCCTTTTACGAATTTATAGAGGTCGTTATAATTTTTTATAAAGCCGAATTCTAACGATTCATGGTTAATGAAAACTATGTTCTTTTCAGGCGTGCCTTTTTCTAACAGCTCATTATAGAGAAGTTTTAAGATCGAACTTTTGC
>CALMWI010000469.1 GCA_937873545.1 uncultured bacterium
CGAGTATACCGCTTGCAGATGAAGTGTAAAGAAGGCTGTCCGGGCCGTTTAAAATTTCATTGTTTACCGAATTATATTTCATGATCCCGCCGAAACCAGTCCAGTCCGGATTGAAACCGGAAACGGCTACATAGACCGTACCGTCGTCTTTCAAAATAAATGAACCCGGCTGTGAGCCCAGATCCACTTGGGAATAAGTATTGAAATCATCAGCGTTGAGATCGAACACCCTGACAAAACCTTCAATATCGGCTCTGTTGCCTGTGCTCAGCACATGAAGCTCATTTTCATCGTTGATGAGCATGTCGGCGATGTTTATACCTGCGTTAAAGAAAGTTATTACTGTATCCGCGGCTGCATCTATCACCGCAACAGATTCTTCTCCGTAAACAGCATTCCAGTTGATATCGTAAGTTATGTTCCTTACTCCCGCATATATCCTGTTCCCTTTAGAGATCACCGCATCTGTCCCGCCGTTCATAACAGTTTCTGTGATCGGTATCGTATAAAGTGAATCTTTGTCGAAATCATAAACGTCTAAACCGCTCCCGAATGAATTTGTAGCATAGAGTTTCCTGCCGGCTATCGCGGCTCTCATAGGATTCGAAAACGCGCTTAGTTCTATTGAACCCGTACTGGTATTCGTCTCCGCGTCTATCAATTGAACATTATTGTTGCCTGAATTGACGACATAAAGAACACCGTTCTTTTCAATTATGTGATTCGGCCACTTCCCGACGCTTAAGATGTCGTTCGAGATCTCATTTTCGTCATTTACAACAGATAATGTCCCCACATCCCCCTTTCCGTTGAAAAGATAAACGCTACCGTCCTTGCTTCCAGGATCTACAGTGCCTTCATAGTCTGTACATCCAAGCATCAGCATCATAGCCGCCGCAAATAAAATGATCTTTTTCATCTCGTTTCTCCTTTATTTAAATTTGATTTCAATCCCTGTTTCTATCTTTCTCCCCGGCATCGGATAGCCGTAGATCACCTGATACTGCTCATCTAAAATATTGTCGCAGTCCGCAAATATATTCATCTGAATTTTTCCCGTCCTGAAATTTTTTGAAACCGATGCGCCGTACAGCCAAAACGGATATATGTCTATCGAATTTGATTCGTTCAGGTAAATTTTCCCGTTATATTTTACTCTGAATGACGCCTTATAATCATTATGATCGCATGAAATGCTTGCCGAAAATGTTTCGACAGGCTTGTATATAACATACTTGCCGTCCGTCACGGGATTATCCGTGAACTGTCTTGCATTCATTCTTGAATATGAAGCATCAAGCATAAGTTTACCGTCGAGAATATCTGCTCCGGCGAGAAGTTCATGCCCGGTTATTTTTCCCTCCTTGAAATTTTCGGGCGTATATTTTCCGTTCGTCCGTTTGATCCAGACGATCAGGTCTTCCAGCTTCTTATCATAATAAGAATAGCCCGCTTTGAATTTGACATAGTTAAGATCGGCAGATCCCGATAATGATAATTCATGCTGAACTGAAAATTCCGGCTTAAGATCCGCATTTCCCGAGCTGAAAAGATTATCAGCCCAGAATAAAGCCGAGAAAGACGGCAGGTTATAGCTCTGCGAATAGCTGTATTTCGGCATAAAAATAAAAACGCTCTTTGAATATTCCGCCGAATTATCGAACGAGAACATGAATCTGTCAAAATCTGCCGCTGAAATAAAATCCTTTCTCACTGCTCCGGTAATATGGTAATCGAGCTTGTCAGATAAAATATTTTTCCAGTATTCCAGCTTTGAATAAATTGATTCGATTTCTCTTGAGCGTTCACTTTTGTCAAGCGAAGCTGAATTGACAGATTCCGCATTGTACTCCGCTCCTGTTCTTAAAATGAACGGATCGAGTGAGTATTTCACGGCTGTTTTTATCTTCAGATTCTCGAAATCGTCGTCTGAATTTACATAGAACAGCTCGTCTATCTCGCTGATGTTCACCTGATCGTTCCTGAAACTGTATGAACTTTCAAGATCAAACGAAAGCTTTTCCTTTTTATAAAATCCGGTTGTTCCGCTCGCGGTAAAATTCTTTTTTTCTGAATACGCCGAATAATAAGGCTGATCATACCAGCCGGGAAGTCCCG
>CALMWI010000470.1 GCA_937873545.1 uncultured bacterium
AGTATGAATTTGAACTTATTCTGATATTTTTCCAGTATGATAGCGTCCTGGAACAGTTCAAGCATCTTCAGAAGAAGATCGTCGAAATCCATGGCGTTATTTGCTTTCAAGATCCTGTCATATTCGGGCATGATCCTCTTTGCTACCGATGTTATGGGGTCCAGCGCAGTCACGCTGTCCAGATTTGTATACCGGTTCTTGAAATATGAAATTTTGTAGCTGATCAGCTTTGGGTCGAACATTTCGTCAGAAATGTTCAAGTTGTGCATCGCTTTTTTGATCGAAGCGTGCTGTTCAGCCGAACCGTAAATCGAAAACCCTTTCGAATAACCGAGTTTTTCCAGGTTTTCTTTTATCAGCCTGACACCGAGCGCGTGAAATGTTGAACATGTGATCTGACCGTGATCTTTAACAGTTCCGGCAAGCCTTTCGCGCATCTCTTCCGCGGCTTTGTTCGTGAATGTTACGGCAAGGATGTTCGAAGGATTTACCTTGTGTTCGTTTATCAGCTTTTCCACCCTGCCTACGATCACTCTCGTTTTACCGCTTCCAGCTCCGGCAAGCACAAGGCACGGGCCTTTAAAATGCTCGATCGCCTGTATTTGACTGTCGTTATAATTCATTTATTTGCTTATCGGAAAGCAGATCAGAAAACCTGTGCCGCTGCCGTAGTCAGATTCGACTTTTATCTTTCCCTTATAGGAGCTGACCATCTGCTTTGTAATGACAAGTCCCAGCCCTGTACCTTTTCCGTGTTCCTTTGTAGAATATCCGATCTCGAATATCTTCTCCAGATCATCGGGTTTTATCCCTGTTCCCGTATCATAGATGTAAAGGCAAATTTTTTCAGATTTAACAAAAGTTTTTATGATTATCTTTTTCTGTTCTGTGTTCTGCATCGCGTCATAAGCGTTCTTAAGCAGGTTAGACAGTATCTGGTCAAAATGAAGAGGCACGCCTTTCATCAAAGGTATATCCTCAGGCATAAAATTTATTTCTACAGGATTCGTGTTATTATACTTGATCTGCATATAGCTGATATTTTTTCGTATAAGATCGTTCAGGTCAAAATTAACAGGCTTTTCCGACAGGTTGTTACTGATCCTGTTCGAGATACTTTTTATCATGCTCTCCATAGTTGTCAGGCTGTTGTCTATCAGCTTAAGTATATTCGAAGCAGAATCTTTTTCAGGCATACTGGCGGAGATCTCATTTTCAAGGATCTCGTAGCCGGTTATCAGGGTCTGGAGAGGGCTGTTAAGATCATGGACTATGGATGCTGAAAACTTTCCGAGTTCGTAGAATTTCTCCATCTCCATAATCTTTGTGCTTTTTTTCAGGACTTCTTTTAAAAGCTGTCTGTTGTTCGCCTCAAGGTTCCTGTTCTGCTCCTCGATCTTCTCCTTCATCCTTTTATGGTCAAGCCCCTGTTTTACGGCCTGTAAAAGCTGGTTGATATCCACTGGTTTAAACAGGAAAGAAAAAATATGACCTTTGTTTATTGCGCGCACAATATCTTTCTTGTCTGAATTTCCACTCAGGATGATTTTGCAAATATTCGGGTATTCATTATGCACATTTTCCGCAAGTTCGCATCCCCTTATCCCGGGCATCATTTCGTCAGTAATAAGTACATCGATCTTTTTGCTTTTCAATATGTCGGACACTAAAAGAGGATCTCTGACCTTTACCACATCGAAATATCTTTCAAGCACTAATTCAAGCGACTGGAGTATCATCTCCTCGTCATCTACTATCATCACCGATGCTTTTTCGTCGTCTTCAAGGTCACTTTCAAAACTTATATTATACATCCGCTATCCTCTAAAAAACATACATGAAGTTTAAATAAAGACAGCATTAATTACAATCATAAAATGAATTTTGTTTAAATAAAAAAAGCCGGAAAAACCGGCTTTTTATCGAAACTATAATATTTATTCTTCGGGAATAACGCTTACGGTAATAATAATTTCGGTCTCTGAATGAGATTTGTAGCTGATCTTGTGCTCGCCGAGGTGTTTTATGTTCTCCTCGAGCTGGATCCTTTTTTTATCGACTTCCACGCCCATAGTTTTTAGTTCGTCAGCTATGTTCTGCGAAGTAACCGATCCGAAAAGTTTTCCTTCCTCACCGACCTTCATTTTGATCACGACGGTCTTTTCCGAAATAGCTTTTTTAAGAAATTCGTCAGATTTTTTCTGCTGAGCTACTTTGTATCCCTTGGATTTTGTGCTTTCTTTATAACGGTTCATGTGAGCGTCGGTTGCGGGAAAAGCAAAATTGTTGGGGATAAGAAAGTTCCTTGCGAAACCGTCTTTTACCTTGATAACCTCGCCTGCCTTGCCAACCTTTTCTACATCCTGTCTTAATATAATAAACATTTTCGTCTCCTTTTTATCTTGCGGTGTTGTCAACGAACGGCATTAAGGCTAAAATTCTTGCTCTTTTAATTGCGTTTGTGAGCATTCTCTGATGCTTTGCGCAAACACCCGATGTTCTTCTTGGAATTATTTTTCCCTGTTCCGTAGTGAATTTTGTGAGCTGTTTGTCGTTCTTATAGTCTATGTAAACAACATTTTCCTCGCAAAACCTGCAGATTCTTTTTTTCTTTTCTTTTATCATTTTAAATTCCTCAGCTTAGGTTACCGGTTTCTTTTGCTGCAGCTTCTTTGTCCTCTTCCTCTTTTTTGATCCTGCCTGCTCCTGCAATGTCAAGCTGTTCCTGCTTAATGGCGTTTTTGTCCACAACGAGCGTCATATAACGCAGGACGGAAGAATTGATGTTCATGTCGTTCACAAGGTTCTGAGGAACTTTGTTTCCCGCCGTATATTTGTACAGCACATAGTAACCTGTAGGCTTCTTTTTGATAGGGTATGCAAGCCTTTTTTTACCCCACTGATCAACAGTTATTATCTCTCCGTCCGTTTTTATCATTTCCGTGTAGCGGGAAATAACGGAATCGATCTTTTCCTGATCGAGAGTCGGATCAATGATCAGCATCGTTTCGTACCTATTCATTTCGCCTCCTTCTTTTGGTCTTAGGCCGAAAACTTATTATTTCCGGCAAGAATTTTGTACGCGCCAAATCTAATTAAATTTTGTCTTTATGTCAAGTTCTTTTCGTTATATGTATTCATCGCCCTTTCGATGCCGTTGTCAAGAAAGTACTCCAGAGCTTCAACGCTTTTATCAAGGGAAGTCAGAACATCTTCATGAAGTGCCGAAGGTATTTTTGAAAGGACAAGGTCGGGAAGAACCGCCGGATTGTTTGCCAGAATCGAACTGATCTGATCGGTCTTAAACCCGATCCTGAGTCGTGCAAAATCGAGAGTATCAAGCGATCCTATTATGGATTTTATGCCGTTGTGCCCGCCTGCTGTTCCTGATTTTCTCATCCTGATTGTTCCGAGCGGGAGATTAATATCGTCATAGACCACAAGAATATCTTCCAGGCCGGTTTCAAAATAGTTTATAACCTCAGAAACAGCTTCGCCTGACAGATTCATGTATGTAGTCGGTTTCACCAAAAGTATCTTCTTAGAATTGAAAAAGCCGGGAGCGGCATAAAACTTGCCTTTTCCGGCTTTAAACAACAATCCATGCTTTTGAGCAAAACGGTCAACCGATATGTATCCAAGGTTGTGCCAGGTGTCAGTGTATCTGCTACCCGGGTTACCCAGACCGATTATTACCTGCATGGCTTCTTCTTATTTCAAAGTTTCTGTTCTATTTCTTTGCTGCGGGTTTTGCTGCTTTATCGTCAGCAGGCTTAGCTGCCGCTGGTGCCGCCACTTTGTCGCCCGGTTTTCCTGCTGCAGCAGGTACGGGAGCTGCTCCGCCGCCTTCAGCTGCGTGAATATCCGCGCCTGCTGAACCTCCGGCGTCAGAAACTGCGGCTCTTGTTATACCTACCCTGGCAAGAAGCATATCAGGCGGAGATACAAATCTGATATTGTCTCTTTTAACATCGGATACGTGGATAGTATCTTTAAGTTTAAGAGGTTCAACATCGATTATAATTTCATTAGGAACAAATTCCGCCAGAGCTTCGATCTCAACTTCTCTTGAGTTCTCGATCAATACTCCGCCCATATTTTTTACGCCGAAAGGAATTCCGACATATCTTACAGGTATCTTAACGGTGACTTTCATGCCGGGAGCTAGAGAAAGAAGATCTACATGAAGAAGTTTCCATGATACGGGATGTCTTTGAATTTCTTTCATAACGACCTTGAAATCGCCTATCTCTGAAGTAATCTCGTGGATCTTTCTGCCGGATTTGACCGCGCGGTTAAGATCGATCTCATTCATATAGTACGAATGGCTGTTCTTTATTCCGGGTCCGTAAAGATTTACAGGAATCAGACCTGTTTTTCTTTTAGCTTTGATAACTCTTTTGCTATCTATGCTTTTTAATTGAGCTACTAATTTTTCTGACATCTTGAGTCGCCTCTTTTCTAGGTTTCTTAAATTTTGCAGGGGTAGAAGGATTCGAACCTCCGGAGTGCCGGGACCAAAACCCGGTGCCTTTCCACTTGGCGATACCCCTCTACTTATGGGAATCTATTTATTTTAATGAGCAGGGGTAGAGGGACTCGAACCCCCGGTGCCGGAACCAGAACCCGGAGCCTTACCACTTGGCGATACCCCAGTTAATAATAACTTTACTCGTCTTCAGCCGATCCGCCCGTGCTTTTGCCTTCGACATGGTTGGATAGTTCTTCAGCATACTTGTCAAGGATCTCTTTTTCAAGTTTTATCCTGAAATCATCCACTATCGGATGGGCGATATCTTTATATGTGCCGTCCGGAAGTTTTCTGCTCGGCATACATACGAACAGTCCTTCCTTCCCTTTGATTATTTTAAGACCTCTGATTATGAAAGCGTTGTCGAAAGTTACATGAACAAAAGCTTTCAGCTTCTCTTCGTCTCTCAGGTTTACTCTGATTTCGGTTATTTCCAATGTGTCCTCCGCTATAGTTTTACGGCTTTAACAAAGTAGTTCCTGTCCAATTTGCCGATCAGTTTTTTTATCTTGTCTTCGTTCTTGAAGAATCCGAAAACAGCCGATCCGCTGCCTGACATCGCCGCGAAATCCGCACCTTCGCAAAGCAATAATTCCTTGATATGACCTATTTCAGGGTATTCTTTGAACACCACACTCTCAAAATCATTTGTCAGTCCCGCACGGATACCGCTTAGGGACACCCCCTGTTTTGAGACTTCGGCAAATATAATATTATTAGATAAATTTGTCAAGTTTAAATTAAGTTTTCTGTATGCATCGGGGGTGCTGATGTGTATCTGAGGATATATCAGTAAGATAGACCCGTTTTTAAGAAGGGGTTCCATCGGTCTCAAAAGCTCCCCTTTTCCTTCCGCCCAGGCGCATCCGCCTTTTATGAAAAAAGGAACATCCGCGCCGAGTTTTAAACCGATATGCTCAAGTTCGGCATGATCAAGTTTCAAACCCCAAAGTTCATTAAGGGCTTTAAGAACTGCCGCTGCATCCGACGACCCGCCGCCCAGACCGGCCCCGATCGGTACGTTTTTTGTGAGGATAATTCTGCAGCCTTTATTTATTCCGTAAGTATTTTTTAGAATCTCAGCGGCTTTTGTGCAGATATTGTTTCCTCCGTCAGGTATTTTTATTCCTTTTGAGGAGAATCCTATCCTGTCTTCATCTAATGATTCAATATCAATTTCATCATAAAAAGGTATTTCCTGAAATATCGTTTCCAAAGAATGATAACCGTCCGGAAGTTTTCCTGTCACCCTTAAATGAATATTAAGTTTACAATTGGCCCTGACTATCATTTCTTCTTTCTTAGATCGATGACT
>CALMWI010000471.1 GCA_937873545.1 uncultured bacterium
TAACCGGTGAATTCGCTATAAATGAAAAGCTTATCCCCAAGCTCGCCGCCGCGAAAGCGTACTATATGCAGAACAATGTGGAGGATTTTACCGAATGGAAAACCCCTAGCACCGTTCTCGGATATATACTGGGATATAACATTGCGGAAGGAACAGCGATCTATTTCGACTACAGATTCACTTTTCAGGATATGAACGGCGACGGAGAGATCGAAGGCAAGAACGAGACAATAAAAACTATAGGCATCTCTACAAAGATCATGTTCTAATTTTCTTTTGATCTATTTTAAAGGGCTCGGTATCAGAGCCCTTTTTCATTTAATTCTTTTATCAGGTTAAAGATCCGCGGCCCGGGAATTGTTGTATGATCGCCTTTGAGTATAAAAATGCTGCCGTTCTTCCATGCTTTAGCCGTCCTGAAAAGTTCCCAGTCTTTCAGCAGTTCTTCGGGGCTTGAACTAATATCTGAAGGAACAAGATCAATAATGATGTCGGGATCTATTGTCAGAACGGTTTCCGCGCCGATCTTGGGGTAGGGAACCGGAGTGTCCAGCGAATTTGAATAACCCAGAAGCTCAACAATGTCATTCAGAAAACCTGTTCGTCCTGTCGAGAAGATGTATGTTATGCCTGTACCGTATTCACGGCCGGCTGAGATAAGAACGGTCTTGTTTTTTGCAGGGCTTTTGTAGGATCCGAGAACTGATCGAAGCGAATCTTTAACAGCCGCAGCTCTCTGTTCTCTGCCGATCTCACGGCCTATAACAGTGAAGGAGTTCAATATGTCGTCAAGCTTTTCCTGACTTACCGTCAGCGTTTTAATGTTTAGAAGGTTCAGTTTTGCGGCTATATTCTCCTGACCGGGCATAAGAAGTACAATGTCCGGTTTGAGTTTGACGGCATATTCCAGGTTCATGTCCGATACATTCGCGACCACCGGGATATTTTTTGCCTCTTTCGGATAATTGCAGAAACTGCTTGCTCCGACAATATTTTTTCCGCCGCCGAGAAAAAATACGGTCTCGACCAGCGACGGCGACAGCGCAATAATTCTCAGATCTGATGTCACCGAAGTTCTGTTTTCTTCACAGTTTATCAACAGGATCGTTATAAAAGTGAACATCAGCAGCTTTGAAATTTTCATTTTTTACCCCGTAAGTCTAAAAAAAATAAGATATAAAATTATTGCGGAATTACAAGTAATTATTTAATTTATTTAACTAAAATTATTCGATTGAAAAGCGGGGAATTTCTAAATGAAAGAGTTAAATGTAGCGGTTATCCATGATGCCTCAATATTCCACGAGGATATACTGATAGGCGTAAATACCCAGATAAATTACGAACCGGCTAAACTTCATACAACTCACATGCTTATTAAAAACCAGATATTGAAGCAGATCGGAGAGTATGAGAAAAATCCTCAGACATATCAGCTTGCAATGAAATTAAAATCCAACCTTGCAGACCTGATATATTGCCATAAAGAAGGAATAATAGGTTATGAAGATATCGAAATAAACAAAGACAGCACCAACGCCCAGTTCGACAATAAGATCATAAGCACCGGATTCAACATGATTAAGAAAGGTGAGGTTGACATAGTATTTATAGCAACAAAATTCGGCGTTATTAAATATAATGTAAACACACTGTCTCTGGAGAACGACCTGAATATCACGACCGTCTCATCCCAGCTGGAATACCATAACAAGTTCAACAGATTCCTCGCCAACATAAAAGATGATTATTTAAAGCATCATAAACTCAGGGTTAAGATAATAAATGAAATAAAAGTCAGAGAGGATATGTTCAAATACCCCGATGAATAACGGGCTTTCTGTTCTTTATTATAAACTCGGCCGTCTTTACAGCATTTTTAAAACTTGAGCAATCCGCAATTCCCTTTCCCGCAATATCGTAAGCGGTCCCGTGGTCGGGAGAGGTTCTGACTATTTTAAGCCCGGCGGTAAAATTGACCGCAGTTCCGAAAGAGAGCAGTTTTAAGGGTATAAGGCCCTGATCGTGATACATCACCAGATGGGCATCAGTTTTTTCAAGATATGATGTTGTAAATGCAGTGTCTGAAGGTAAAGGTCCGTTAAAACAGCCTTTTCCGCGGCTGATCTTCCGGTTCAGTTCCTCTACGGCGGGTGAAATTATATCCGCTTCTTCATTCCCGAAAAGACCGCTGTCTCCGGCATGCGGGTTCAGCGAGCAGACGGCTATGCGGGGTTCTTTAATTCCGTAATCGATAACAAGCGAGTTATAAAGCAGACGGCCTTTATTTATGATAGAACTCATATTCAGAGCTGAGGACACATCCTTTAGAGCAAGGTGCGTTGTAACAAGCGCTACTTTAATTTTCTCTCCGTCAAGGATCATCAGAAAATCATCAGTTCCCAAAAGTTCCGCGATAAATTCGGTATGTCCCGGATAATCGAAGCCGCCGAGGTGAAGCGAGTATTTGTTTATCGGAGCTGTAACGAGAGCGCTGTTGTATTTGGCGGAAAATTCGACCCCCTTTTTTATGGCCAGCCCGGAAAGAAGGCCTGCTCCCGCGGCTGCTTTACCGAATTCAAGCCGCAGGTCCGGCGAAGGTATGTCGAAAAAATAAAATCCGGGTTTCAGGGTTTCAATATCTGACCCGCTTATATTGGCTATGTCGGCAGGCTCATAATCAAGTTTAGACGCTGTTTGGTCGAAAATCCTTCTGCAGCCTATGATTATATATGAATTTTTAATTGGAGATATGGCGGAATGAATGAATTTAAGGATCAGTTCGTTCCCGATCCCGTTAATGTCTCCGACAGTTATAAATATCTTTTCCATTTTCCCGCCGAATTAATAAAAAGCCGGGATTACTGCAACACATGACAATTCCGGTGTGGCTGCTACCGTTAGGTCCTGACCCGTTCCCGGTATGCCATTGCGCAGGTCCCGGCAAAGGGCAAAAGTAATCAAAAAAGCCTGATAAGTCAAGAAAATTAACCGTTTAGAACAAGCCTGTATGTTTCATCCGCTATCACAAGTTCTTCGTTCGTCGGGATCGTTATGACCTTCACTTTCGAGTCATTAGCCGAAAGCAGTTCCTGTCTTGCTCTCAACCCGTCATTTTTAGCTTCGTCAAATTTTAGGCCGAGATAGTCGAATCCTTTACAGACATCTCTTCTCACATCCCAGTCATTTTCGCCGATGCCTCCGGTAAAGACGAGCGCGTCAAGACCGTTCATTACCGCCGAATATGAACCGATATATTTTCTAACCCTGTAAATAAACATATCGTATGCAAGTTTTGCTCTGTCCCC
>CALMWI010000472.1 GCA_937873545.1 uncultured bacterium
CAGGACTTCCGGTCAGCTATGAAATGTTTACCCCGCAGTACGAAGATGCAGATGCTGTAACTTCTACATTTGTGGATGTTACTTTTGATATAGGATATGATGACAATAATGTTGATATTAAAAAACTAAGCCCGTGGGCTAAATTCGAGGAAGGCATATTCGGATACGCATTTTTCGATTACAGAGTGGTCGAGACATATTACGACACCGATTCTGAAACTAAACCGCTCGCCATGGGAGTTTACGGTCAGTACTCCTATGATTCGGACAATTATGTAAAGAACTCGATGATAAAAGCTTTCATGAGCCTGAAATATCAGATGGCGGAAGAGGCTGTCAGATTCTATCAGTGGGAATACACAATGGGTTATATGGGAAAATACTTCGATTTCAGCATCGGTGCGAGCTATGCGCAGGATATAAATGAGCAGTTCAATGTTACGGCTTCGGTTACAGGCACATCTTCAATGCTTGATGATGAAAACGGCAACAGTATCAATGTACTCGACATTCTGACAAAAGTTAATTATTATCCTCTGCCTGAAATAAATGTATTCGGCGGTTTCGGCGTTCTGACTCACCTTAAAGAAAAGGATTCTGTGCCGGATTACAAATTGTATTTCGGAGCGGTCTATACTTTCGATTTTCTCGAGATGAAGAAAAACCCGGGCAAAAAGAAAACTGAAGCAGAAGATACTGAAGAAGAAACGGAAGAAGACTGGTAGTTAATAAAATAAAGCCTGAAGCCCCTTAATTTAAGGGGCTTTTTTATGATGTATGATATTTAATTCTATAGATTTCGCAATATTTTTTCCGGCAGTATTTTTCCTCTACTGGTTCGTTTTTAAAAGATCGGTAAAGCTTCAGAACGCTTTTCTCCTTTTATCAAGCTATGCATTTTATTCTTTTTCCGATATCAGATTCCTTCTTCTTTTAATAGGAGTTTCTTTAACCGCTTATTTTATAGGTCTGGGGCTTGAAAGATCAGTATCCGGAGCTGTGAGAGGATTTCTGCTCGCTGACGGAATACTTTTAATGGCCGCTACTTTAGGCGTATTTAAGTATTATGATTTCTTTTTTGAAGGCTTTATCCTTCCCCTCGGCATCAGTTTTTATATTTTCCTTTCTTTAAGCTATATTATTGACATCTATCGGAGAAAGATGAAAGCCTGCTCAGATCCTGTTGACGCGCTTCTGACCTTAAGCTTCTTCCCCATTCTCTTAGCCGGCCCGATCCAGAGGCCTGTATCGCTTCTGCCGCAGATACAAAAGAAGCGGGACTTCAATTACGATCTCGCTGCGGGCGGTTTAAGGCAGATCCTGTGGGGCCTTTTTATGAAGATGCTTATCGCGGACAACTGCGCGGTTTACGCGAATGATATTTTCGCAAATTCAGATACTTACGGCGGAAGCACGCTTCTGATAGGCGCTGCTCTTTACACGGTGCAGATATATGCCGATTTTGCAGGCTATTCGGAGATCGCGATCGGAATTTCAAAACTTTTGGGCATTGAACTGATGCGTAATTTCGCATTCCCCTATTTCGCGAAGGATATAGTTGAATTCTGGCGCAGGTGGCATATTTCTTTAACTTCATGGTTCCGCGATTATATTTTTCTGCCTTTGTCATTTTTCATATCCCGCAAAATCCCGTCTGAAAGGTTTCTGGGTATAAATACGGATATGTTCATTTATATTGCCGGAATATGCTTCACCTGGCTTTTAACAGGCTTGTGGCACGGCTCGAATAGAACTTTTATCGTCTGGGGACTTTTTCACGGATCTCTTCTTATCTTTTATCATGTTTTAAAGAAACCGCGTAAAAAGGTACTTAGAAGCCTGAATATCAGGCATGACAATTTAATTCTCGTCAGCTTCGAGCGCATTTTTACGCTTTTCGCGGTAATGATCTCGTGGGTCATCTTCAGGGCGGACAGCTTACATCAGGCTCTCGCTTTTATTTCGGGCATATTCTCCTCTTCCCTGTTCTCTAAACCTGAATTTGCAGGCATCAGAAGGATAAACCCCGTGCTCATCTTCGGAACAATATTTTTTCTTATCGAATGGATAGGCAGGAATGAAACTTTCGCGCTTGAAAAATTCGGGCTTAAATGGAAAAGAGCTTTCAGATGGACTTTTTACCCGGCATTGATACTGTGCATTTATTTCTTCGGTAATTTTTCATCTGCGGTCGAATTTATCTACTTTCAGTTTTAAGGAATAAATGAATAGATTTATAAGACATACTTTCTTCTTTTTTCTGATCCTGCTCACGCTGAACATCATACTTTATTTTATCGGAAGAGAGCTTTATTTCGGAAATTACGCACTACATTCGCTTGATCAGAGATCCCACCTGCTGTCTGACTCGCACGGACAGGCTTTAAAAGACTATTCAGAAAAGTACGGGGTGCATAATTTTTCTGTCGGAAGCGATTCTTATGACGACATGCTCAGAAAGACGCTTTACCTGATAAGGAACTCTAAGCCCGATACCGTTTACATCAGCGTTGACGAGCATTCTTTGACATCATACAGAGAGAGAAAGAACAATCTGGACAGATCGGTGATCTACTGCGCGTCTGAAGATATCGGCCGTTACGAATATTTTAAGCAGAATTACATCAAGCGCTACATACCGCTTTTACGGCCTGAGATCGCAGAAGTTATTAAGATATATAAATTCCCGTCGGGTAAAAAGCCTGTGCCGTGGGCATCCAGAAGCGCGGAAGACAGAATGAACCGCGCCGTAAAAAGAGTAAACACTAATTTTCCTGACGAAGAGCAGTCAGACAGGCTGAAGCAGTCGCTTTTAAAGATCATTGACCTGTGTAAAAAGAATAACATTGAGCTTATCTCGACCGGCCTGATTTTTTTGCCGATCAGGACCATTTGAACGATGAAGGCGCTAAAGATCTTGTTAACAGAATTTTTACAGCGGAAGAGTGACTTTTCTGCCTGATTTAGCCGACATATAAATAGCTTTGATGATCTCTAGTGATTTTCTGCCGCAGCGGCCGTCGGTCTCAGGCTCTGTTCTGCCCAGCAATGTGTCAACTACATTCATAAAATAAGGCAGGTGCCCGAACCCGTAAACATTCTTGGGTTCATAATTGGACTCTTCGATAAGTTTGTCGTCGTCATCATATTCCGAAAAATCCCATTTTTCAATTCTGTTGATTGCCACCCCGCCTATCTTGACCGTGCCTTTCTCTCCGAGAATTGTTATAGACCCTTCAAAATTCTTCGGGTAAGTAAGCATCGTGACATTGATGGTGCCTATCGCTCCGTTTCGGAATTTTAAAATGGCGCAGCCGGTATCTTCGCTTTCGATCTTCCTTTCGAGCGTGGCTGTTTCGGCAAGCACGGAATCGACTTCACCTACAAGCCAGTACAATGAATCCACATAGTGGCTCGCCTGATTCATAAAAGCTCCCCCGTCGAATTCCCAGGTGCCTCTCCATTTGGCCTGATCGTAATATGACTGCGGTCTCTGCCAGAGCACATTCGACTGAACTAAAAATATTCTGCCGAACCTGCCTTTGTCTATCGCTTTCTTTAAAAGCTGCATGGTGGTATTCAGTCTGTTCTGCTTTACGACGAAGAGACGGACTTTATTCTTGTCGCAGGCTTTTACCAGCGCGTCCGCGGATTCAAGATCTATTGCCATAGGCTTTTCGGTTACAACATGATACCCTTTTTCCGCGGCCTCGATCCCCATTTCGGGGTGCAGCCCGCTCGGAGTGCAGATCAGTACGGCGTCGAACCCGCCCGCATTGAGCATTTCTTTATAGTCATTATAATGTTTTTCTATCTTATATTCTTTAGCGGCTTCGACCGCTCTTTCCTCTATCTTATCGCAGCAGGCGACGATCTCGGCTTCCTTGATCTCTTCTATGGCTTTAAAATGGTTCTTTGATATCCTTCCGCAGCCGACTAAAGCGAATTTTATCTTTTTCATAATGCTCCCTTTTTATAAATTACGCATCTTAAACGTAAAGAAGTATAATCATGTTCACTCTCTTTTGCAATTATTTTCTTTTTGTAAAAACCGACATTCTTTTCGGCTGATTTGCAGTGATATTGCAAAATAGCCGAAGATTTTTCTTGCTTTTATAGCTGTTCGTTATTATATTTGATTTATCCGCTAAACATTGGAGATGAAAATGTATATAAAAAGAACTGCCGAACAATTTATAAAACACTCTTCCGATCAATTCCCCGCATTACTTATAACAGGCGCAAGACAGGTCGGTAAAACCACTTTATCAAGACATGCAAGTTCTAAAGACCGAACCTATATTTCTCTTGATGACCCGACTAATTTCAGTCTGGCCAAAAATGATCCTGCGCTTTTTTTCAAAAGGTGCCCGCCGCCTGGCCTGATAGATGAAATTCAATATGCGCCCCAGTTGCTTCCCT
>CALMWI010000473.1 GCA_937873545.1 uncultured bacterium
AGAAGCCCCGGTTTTCGCCGGGGCTTTGAGAGAGTAGGAGGATGTTATGTGAAGTGATTGCTGCTTATTACAATCCTTATACATCCGCTGGTTTTAAAAAGTTCCAAATTATTTTGTATATGATATCTGAAAAGAATTTCCATCTGAAAAAATTTCGATAGACCCGTTCAGATCGGTTCTTAAAACACTAGAATTGATCCCTTTCAATCTTTCAAGAACTTCTGATGTCGGATGACCGTAATCGTTGCCGTATCCGACCGATATTACGGAAAATAACGGCATAACGGCATTTAAAAAATTCTGTGTTGAACTTGAAGAACTGCCATGATGTGCGACCTTTAATATCTCGTATTCTTCATCCGGATCTAAGATGCCGGTTGAAAGGATCCCGTCCTCGGCGTCTTCTTCTATGTCGCCGGTAAATATCATCTCAAAATACTTATAGATAAGCTTTATGGCTATTGATTTGTTGTTTTCATCAGTATTTGTTGAATCTCCAAAATTTAGCATCACACCTTTTACATTATCTGAAAAATACAAAGTATCACCTATTTCAGGAAGATATCCTCTGTAATTCAATGTGTCCTCGTAACTTACATAACCGCTTTTAATTACATCATACAAGCCGCCGTAATGGTCCTTGTCGTGATGAGTTTCTATCAAATATTTTATTTCGCTGATATTCCGTGAGTTAAGCTCTTTTAAAAGCGTCATCTCGCCTCCGTCCTGCCACCATTCGACACCAAGCGTTCCATAACCTCCGTCAATTACGGAAGGTAAGCCTTCGGGAGGATCGATCATGAAACAGTCACCCTGCTTTACATCAATTACAGTTACATTTAATGAATTCCGTACAGTAACCCCTAAATATGTTTCGCCCGAAAAAACAGTGTCCGATCCGTTTATAACGAACATTTCATAATATCCGCTTTTTTCATTTTTAAATAAAGTCAGCTCCGACCTGTTTTCTCTGCATGATGACAGTTCAATTATATTATTGTCTTTTGATAGAACAACTTTATCAAAATCATAACCTGCCGGATCGAAATAATATTTTCCGTCTTCATAAACAACATCAGGGGTTTTATCAAAAAAGACCCTGTCTTCACAGGATATTAACACTAATGCTATTAAAAATAAAAAGTTAGATTTCATTTAGAAAAACGAAGTGAGGGTTTTTTCGTTATCGGCGATAAGTTTATTGTCAGAGATAATTTTTGATAGTTCCGGATATTGTTTTTCGCTTTTATAATTTTTATTCTCGATAAACATACGGTCAACAGTATCGGTGATCCTGCCGATCGTTAGCTGATCAAGAGGTATATTCAGGGTATAAGACTCGTGCTTTTTTGCCAGCTCGGCGATTACACCGCTTTGTTCAAGCTGTTTCAGGCATTCTGTAATATCCTTGAACGGGATATCAAGCTCCTGGCTTATCTCAAGCATCGAGGACTGTTCCTTTCCCGCAATAAGATTTTTGGCGATCTTTGTTACGACCATCAGAGCAACTTTGATCCTGTCGATACGGTTTGACAGAATG
>CALMWI010000474.1 GCA_937873545.1 uncultured bacterium
ACTATGCAACGCGAAACATATGGATACATACTATCCGCTATCCAATCATATCGAAGCTACGGAATTTTTAAATAAATGCGATCAGATCGAACATGTTTTCTGCGGTCATTATCATACCGCCCATCAGGTTAAAAATGATAAATTCACCATACACATCGGACCTTCTACATGGTATCAGATCGGAAGAAAGCTGAAAAAGTTCAACATCAGACATACACGGCCCGGTTACACAATAATCGATATAGACGACAAAGTAAAAGTAAAGAATTACTTCTTATAAATAAAAAAGGAACTTAATAGTCCCTTTTTTTATTCTTCAAAGCGTTAAGTCTCTTTTTGAGAAGATCCTGTTTGAGCTTAGGCAGTTTTGAAACGAACAAAATTCCGTCCAAGTGATCGTTCTCGTGCTGGATCACCCTTGCCAAAAGACCTTCATAAGTTCCCGTAAGCCGCCTGCCTTCAATATCGGTAAATTCGACCTCTATCACTTCAGGCCTCTCTATAATTTCCCAGATACCGGGAACTGAAAGGCAGCCTTCTTCCATCTTGCAGCTGCCTGAAGATGCTTTAATAACAGGATTGATGAACACCATGCTAAAGGCTTTCTGCAGTTTCCCGTCCTCATCTTCTTTTTCAGGAACGACAACGACAAAGAATCTTTTTGATACTCCGACCTGAGGCGCGGCAAGCCCTATGCCGTTGGCTTCCGGGCATTTTTTAATCATTTCGCCTATCAGCTCTTTGAGTTCGGGAGTAATTTCGGCAACTTCCCCGGCTCTTTTATTCAGAACCTCATCGCCGTAGATCCTTATTTCCATTTTACCTTAAACCGTTTTGTTTTCGACCTGGCTGGTTTCAGCTACGATCTCTGCAACACTTGATTTAAGTATCTCGATATCCGTATTCGCTGAGATTTTTATTATGAAAGTTTTATCTTTCACATTGACGATGCTTCCGTAAACTCCGCCTATCGTCACGACCTTATCGCCTTTTTTCAATTCGGCAAGCATCTGTGCGTGCTGTTTTGCTTTTTTGCTCTGCGGCCTTATCATCAGAAAATAAATGATAGCTATGATCAGCACGAACGGGATCATACTTGCCAGACCGCCGCCCTGCGCATCGGGTGATTGTGACATCGCGATAATATTTGTTGACAACATTTTTACTCCTTTAGTTTAATTAAATATAATCACTTTTCGTTAAATAAAAAAGGCGCATTTTACTGCGCCTTTAGCGGTCCGGACGAGGCTCGAACTCGCAACTTCCTGCGTGACAGGCAGGTGCTCTAACCAGATTGAACTACCGGACCTAATACTATTTGAAGTGGGAACTACAAGAATCGAACTTGTGACCCCCTGCTTGTAAGGCAGGTGCTCTAAACCAACTGAGCTAAGCTCCCGAACAACGCGCAAATATACTATTATTCCAAATCCTTGTCAAGTGATTTCTCTATAAAATCTCACTTTTTGAAATTCTTAAGAATTCCTAACGGAAATACGACTACAAGGCTGAACATAATAATAACCGGCGATAATGTCAAAGACCAGAATGAATCATGCGGACCGATCGTCATCAGATAATATCCCGTAAAAAGCATTATCAGCCCTGCAATAAATATTATATAATTCCATTTAGTAAAATATAATTTTCTATTCACTTTATTTACCTGTATAATGGTCTGTAGTCAATAATTTCGGCTTTTTTAATGAGTCCGTCAAGCCATTCCTGGATCATCTGTCTCTGCAGATTTGTTTCATGTTTGCTTCTGAAAGCTTCTTTTTCCGCATCAAATTTTGCCTGATCGAAAATATCTTTCTCTATAAGATAGATAATATACGCTCCCTGAGCTCCTTTGAACGGTTTGCTGACCTGACCATTTTCAAGACCGAGAGCGATCTCGTACATCATTCTGTCAACGCCGACATTATCAACATAACCGTCAACGGCAAATTTTCCTGATGTTCCGGTTTTGAGTTTGTTGTCAGCAGCAACTTTATTCATTGAAAGCGTATCTGTAACAGCCGCTTTTAGCTCATCAATTTTTTTGAACGCGATTTCAAGACCTTTTTTCTGTCTTAGTTTGTATATAATGCTCTTTTTAGCTTCGTCAAGAGTTTTTTCTCTTTCCGGTTTGATCTCTTTTATTTTCAATATTGCATAACCCGCATTTGTAACCATTATCGGGCTCACTGTTCCCTCTGCGCTTCCGAATAAAAAGTCTCCGAGGCCCGGAACTATTCCAAGCTCGTTCGTTCTGTCAGTCTTTCCTGTAAATGGAGCCTCAAGGATCTTGTGACCCAGCTTTTCTGCCGTTTTCTTAAAAGCATCTTTGTCATCAGAGTCAAGCGTGCTCATCTCGTCTCTGAAATTTACGGCGGCGTACTGCGCGTTGTCATAAGTTTCCTGATAAGTTTTGAATTTGATCAGAATGTGGCTCGCTTTTACTTCAACGAGCTCTTTTTTCTCTTTTTTCTGATCGGTGACTTTTATTATATGATAACCGAATTTAGATTTAACCGGTCCGACTATCTCGCCGACAGGAGCTTTAAAAGCGGCTTCTTCGAATTCGGGCACCATTTTGCCTTTCCCGAAAAATCCCAAGTCTCCCCCGTTCTGGGCTGAAGCATCTTCAGAATGATTCCTAGCAACTTCTTCGAACGGGATCCCGTTCTTTAACTGAGTCATTGCATATTCGACATCGTCAAGAACAAGCGCGGAATCTTTTGCTGTCGGAGCGGTGCTGAATATCACATAGTCGAAATTTCTATGTTCAACCTGTTTGGGAAACTCAAACGGATTCGCTTTGAAATATTCCTCGATCTCTTTATCTGTTATAAGAGAATCTTCAGGCATGAAACTGTTAGTCTCTGCTTTTAGCCATTTTACCATTACTTTTAAATTTGATTCTCTGTATAGGTTCATCAGTTCGAACTCGGACAGATACATGGAATTTCCCACTCTGCTCTCAAGAAGTGTCCCCGGCATTCTCTGTTCATACGCGCTCTGAATAGCTCTGTAAAACTGCTCGTACTGAGGGTTCGGGTTCTTGATAAAATTCTCATATTTCGCCTGATCGAAAGCGCCGTTCGTCATGAACTGCTCGCTGCTTTTTAATTCGGGTATAGGATTATTCAGGATCTCATCATAAACCTGTTCTTTTGACACGACAATGTTCTGTTTTGCAAGTTCCTGTCTGATCACTATCATTTTCACAAAATCGGTCCATGCTTTCTGTCTTAATTCTGCGGCCTTTACGCCTGACATATCTTTCTGATCCGAATTTTTGATGTAATTCTCTTCAATATTCTTCAGTTCTGTATATTTTATGTCTTCACCGTTGATCTTGGCAATAAAACCCTGGCTTCTTACATCTTTTTTACCTTTAAATCCGCCCATACCCCAGTCGAAAATGATAGTTGCAATGAAAGCGGCGACTACGATCCATAAGAATATCGCGAGTTTTTCTCTGATTGTTCTGATCATGTTACTATACTCCGGATTAATTATTTCAACAATAAACAGCCCATGCCTGTTCATCAAGGACATAGAATATAGCTTTATCGATGTCAAATGTCAAATAAAAAACAATTCAAGTTTTCTAGTCCATTTAGCGGATTTTATGCCCGGCACCTTTATCCGCATTGATTATTTTATCTGAACTGAATATGCTGTCTGCTGTAATTATCATAAAGTTTCCGTTCTCTTTAATATAAACTGCCCCGCCCGGATATTTTACCGTCCGGTTAATATAATTCAAATCCAGAATATCCATTTCGCCCGATATACTGTTTTGGTATTTATCGGTCACTAAATATTTTACGGGAACTGAAATACTGCCGATCATCTTCTCTGTATCATACCATTCTTCGGAAGTGATCAGATAATCAAGTCGGGTAATATTCTTTTCAAGCATGTAAGGATTTATTATCCTGTTTATCTCTGAAGTATCTGTCTTGCCTGCAATAAATAAGTTTACACCGCATGAATTTATCATTGCGGAGCCGCCGGATTCGGTATGGAACAGATATAGCGTCGGTTCATTTTTGACATTGAACATCTGGAATAAAAGAAACGCAATCAGCATTGAGGATGATCCCAGTTTGTACTTATAATTCTTTAAATAGAATATTGTTATGTTCAATCCGGCCAGCACAGCGGTAACGGTAATTTCTGATTTGTAGTGTAAAGTAAATAATTCCGCTTCTGATGTGACTGAAGCTATTGAGTTTATCATATAGCAGAGAAGATTTATAATATCCGCCGTAAAACTGGCTAAAATGTCGATCTTGTCAACGAACAGCAGGAAAATACCTCCAGTAAAAGCCGCGCCTGTAAGGGGTATAATGACCACATTTGAAAATATTGA
>CALMWI010000475.1 GCA_937873545.1 uncultured bacterium
CAGTGATGCTCGGCTATCAGAGTCGTTTTTTCTTTCATAGCTTTGCTGATAACTGCTTTTATCGCTTCCACAAAGCTTCTTCTAAAATTAAATTATCGTCAAATTGTTTCGCTATTATTTACTGCAAAATACGAGCCAAACCGTATGAAGCTTAGAAATCCAATAAAATTTGTAGCTGTGTAGTAATAACGCTACAAAATAAGTTGCTTATCGGCAACAAAATTGTTAGATTGAACATATTAAATTAGCAGAACAGATAAGTGGCGTACTTTTTGCGAAATGAAGTAACGCTGTTTCTAAAATTATGAAGGTTGATAATGACCGGCATTGAGTTTACATTTTTTAAGTTAAAACGAATTTTAAAATTAAAGTACGCTTTTATACTGATGATTCTGATTACCGTAATTTTTCTTTTTACAAGCGTATCTCAAGGTCTTTACGAAGACAGAGTCGAAGGTAAGAACAGCAATCTGAAAACCAATTTAAGATATAAGAATGCTTCAATAGGGTCAATAGGCAGTTTAGACAACAGGTTCTCGGTAACTGTTTCCGAATCGAACTGGGGTGGAGCCATGTTCGAATTCTATAATTTTAAAACTCAGAAGCTATCAGAATTCTATCAGTATGAATTTACGCCCGAATATTTAAACGGGGCGAGAATGAGCGAGCTTTACTGCGATACGACAGACAATTCGGTTTACTCTTTTGTGGTAAAAAATAAAGCCGATATTTACATGCAGAAGTTCAGCGTTGGAGAAAACGAGATAGTCAGCTCCGGAACGAAATACATTTTAAGACATCCTGTGTATGACGAAATGAAAGACAGCAGTATAGTTGTTGAAGGTGTCAGGTTTTACGGATTCAGTCTTTTAAAGGAGTCTGAAAAAGACTCTTTTAGCCTAAGAAAAAACAGCGACGGATGGAAAATATTTCTGAAAGAAAAGAAATATGAAGAAATATCGGGTTACCCTTTATCAAAAGAGGATTTTAACGATACATTCACCGGATTAGTAAATGAGATAAAAAGGCACACCGGGACGACGGTCAGACCTCAGGATATACTTAAGGTCAGGATGTTCTTTGAGAGGAGCCGCAATTATAAAGCGCTTTTCAAAGTGAACTCGATGGATGAGATCAAAAGCTTTATGTCCGCAAGGATACTGGGTAAAGTCGATACTGACGGTGACGGAAATGAAGAGCTTATAATTCAAACAACTGCCGACAGATTTATAGATCATATAATTCTCGCCTACGACGAAGAGAGAGATTCTGTACTTTGGAAAAGAGAATACGCTATAAGTATGTACGACTGGCTTGTCTCCGATATTGACAATGACGGTTCGAAAGAAATTATTCTTAGTATCGGAGCTCCATGTTCACAGCCTTCTATTGATTATTACGACAGAATAGAAACAGCTGGAGTAACATTTTTTCCGAGATTCGAAATACTTGATAAGTATGGGAATATAAAAAAAATAAACGGTAGAGAAGTAAAATACAATCTGAAACCGGAGGGCGGTTTTTTTAACGCCAGGATCGCGTTTTTGAAAGATAAAAAAATGATACTGGCGGGATTTTTTTCTGCAAGCGACTACAGCGAAAAAAATCTTCTGGCTTTTGATATAGAAAATAATGAAATAGACACACTTGATCTCAAATACAATAACATATACCATCTTTCATCTGCTGCCGGAATGATACAGATCGTGAACAAGCACCCAGACTTTACAGAGCTGATAATTCTGAACAATGATCTGACAGTAAAAATGCGCAGAATTACTGAAGATGCAATAAATCCCTATGATATAACAATTGGCAAATATAACGGGAAGGTATATTTTACCGAACATAATTTTTTCAGGATAAGAGATGAAAACCTGAATGTGCTTTATTCCAAAAAAATATCCGTAGCAAAGTCTGTGAATGTAGGAGGGCATAATCTCCTTCTCCTCGTGAGGGATGTTACGGACACAGGGAGCATTTTTTATACGCAGATGCTGATACATTTTGAAAAGAAATATTATTTTAAGAAAGCCGCTTTTGTTCTTCTCGGTTTAGAACTGCTAATAATTCTTTTATACGTGATGATCAGAGGAACTTTTTTTCTGCCGCTTTCTTCTTCGCATAAGAATTATCTCACACTGTTTACGGTCTTGGGAACGGTACATATTTTAAAGACATACGGAAACAATAATGTTTTTAATTTCAGCAGAAAGATCTCTCTTAACAGAAAGAAACTTATATATGAAGTAAAGAAGGTGGAACCGGGAGCACAGGTGATCCTGTCGCGTTCATTTGTGATCTATAAATATATGGTTTATGAAGTATCGTCGCCTGACGAGATGCTGGCTATTCAGATCGTTGCGCACGATATTAAAAACAACATAGCCGGTATAAAGTTCATAACTGACAGGATGGCAAAGCAGGCAGGAGTCAACAGAGAGCTTGAAGAGATAATCAAAACTGCGCTCGTTAATGCCACAAAGCTTTCGAGCTTCACAAATCTTACAAAAGTTAATTATACCGATGTTGACCTTATAAAAATGATCGACAGGCTGATCAGAGAGTACAGCATGCATAACAAAAGTGCGGTTTTTAAGAAGGATTACACGGGTTTTAAAGCACCGGCCTTTCTTGACGCGAAAAAGCTAGAGACCGTTCTTAGAAATCTCTTCGAGAACTCTCTCGACGCGGTAAATGAAATAATAACTCTCCACGGTACAGACTTAGATGAAGTCAAGAAAAGTATAAGAATAGGATTTGTATCTGAAAACGGCTGCGACAAGATTTATATATCGAACTATACCGACAGGGGATCTGACCTGATACCTAAGATCATACTAGGTTTCACTTCAAAAAAAACAGGAACAGGAACGGGGTTATATATTGTCAGAAAGATAGTCTAGAGCATGAAC
>CALMWI010000476.1 GCA_937873545.1 uncultured bacterium
CCCAGTCGATTACCGGAGGGAATTCTTTAAAATACTGCTTCTCGTTAATAGTTTTCCTGCTGAAGATATTCCCTATCATGCCCGAAGTTCTGGCAAATGCTGTCGAACATCCGATGGGCTTTTTTAAAAAGATGAATGTTAACCAGCTGAGAATGCCTATGCCTGCGCCTACTGCATAGGGAGACCAGCGTATCTGTGTTAAATAACTCATCATATCAGCCTCAACTATAAATTAATCGTTATGATATCTTGAACCGTGAAGATTGATGCACACCCTGCATTCAGGTACATATCCGGCATTGGCGTAGCCTGTGATGCCTCCGGCTGCGTTAAGAATGTTATTAAATCCTTTGGCTTTTAATATACTTGCTGCAAGGCTTGACCTGTGCCCGGTACTGCATATCAGCGCGTAAGTAAGTTTTTTATCAAGTTCTTTATATCTCGTTCTCATATCGGGAGCGGGAATGTTTATCGATCCCTTGATATTCTGTGTAATGAACTCGCCTTCCGCTCTGGAGTCAATAAGTACAAAATCCTTTCTTTTCCCGTTCATTTCTGTATAAAGTTCTTTTGCCGAAAGCTGATGAACATGAGCTGTTTCCATCCCGTTCTTAGCCCATTCGAACATCCCGCCTGCAAGGTAACCTTCAACTTTATCTATTCCTACGCGGTTTAGCCATTTTACTATGTCTGAACATTTTTCATGACTGTCAATAACGAGCAGTACTTTTTTGTCCTGCGGTATCACCCAGCCTGCAAAGGTCGGGAAATTTCCTTCCAGATCGATATTGATCGATCCGGGAATGTGCTGACCGCCGAACGAGTTATATGTTCTGGTGTCAAGAATTATAGTATTTTTATTTTCCGACCTCTTTCTGAACTCTTTCACATCCAGAATTTCCGGTTCAGGCAGTTCTTTGAGCAAAGCAGGACCCGTTCTGTTTATATCGCTGCATTTTAAAAAATGGTCAGGCGCGGGAGGCATATTTGTAGTCAGCGATATGATAAAATCTTTCTTATTTTTAAGCTGAAGAGCGGCATTATATTTCCTTTCATATCCGATCGTAGTTCTCCATTTTGCGCCCATAGCTCTGCCGCATAGCGAACCGGCTCCGTGAGCCGGATAGACTTCGCAGAAGTCAGGGAGTTTCATCAGCTTGCCGAATAGGCTGTCATACAGCTGACCTGCAAGTTCATTTGAAATGTCCGGAAAAAGATCAGGTCTTCCCACATCTCCCACGAAAAGCGTGTCTCCGCAGAATACGCCGAAGGGATCATTCCCTCTTGATTTATCTGATACAACATAACTTAAATGTTCGGGAGTATGACCTGGTGTTTCGACAGCTTTAATCAATATGTCCTCGACTCTGATCTCGTCCCCTTCTTTTACGGCTGTATGTTTGAACTTGCACTTTCCTTTCAGGGGGGCGTAAATCTCCGCGCCTGTTCTTGCGGCGAGCTCCATGTGCCCCGAAATAAAATCCGCATGAAGATGAGTTTCGAGAACATGTGTTATTGAAATGCCGTAATTCCGTGCTTCTTCAATGTATTCGTCAACTTCTCTTACCGGATCGATCACAACAGCAGACCTTTTACCTAGAAGCATATATGAGCTGTGTGCTATTTTTTTTACAAAAAAATGCTTAACTATCATTTATCTCTCCCGAAAGCGTTAATTTCATTTTTTCTCGATATATATTGAAAGCGTATTTCTTCGGAACTGCTTGGGCAGAAAGAACAGCCTGATAGAGCAGAATATGGAGTCATTTGTTTTAAAAAGTTCTTCTGAAGTATTTATAACGACCTCAAAAATCCGCTCTTCATCCGGAGCGAGTTCAAAACTGTTCCCGTCAATGTATCCGGCAGACGGGATCTCAACTGCCTTAAGTTTTTCGCTGAACTCATTATTTATTAAAAGGATCAGCATTCTGTTTTTCAAAACATCGAAAGATTTTTTGGTCTGAGAAACATTTTTAAGAGTTAATGACAGCTTAAGCGGCTGTCCCGGCTGAAAATACCCGTTCTCGGAGTTCAGATGATACGAAACGCCCTCTATTTCGAGAGAGGCGAATTTCGGCTTGCCTGTTCCGAGCCTGTGCGGTCCTGATGAAGCGCAGGAGATCAACAGTAGAAGTATAAATATATTTATCAGAGCATTTTTAAACATGTATAAGGCCGTTGTCCCTGTCCTCGATGTAGGAAAGATAAAGGCCGTCATCAATGAACATATCGACTATCTCTTTATCCAGTTCGCCGTCCTTGGCCATAAAGCCCAGGATCTGCTTAGCCTTATCGATCGGAATAGCTTTTTTGTATGGACGGTCGGAAGCCGTGAGAGCTTCAAAAACATCGGCTACGGCCAGTATCCTCGACTGAAGCATGATGCTCTCGGCCTGTATATTGTAAGGATAACCGCTTCCGTCAAGCATTTCGTGATGAGCTCCTGCTATCTTCGGAATATCCTTAAGCTCATCTGTAAAAGGAACGGTTTCGAGAATGTCAAGTGTATTTACAACATGCCTTTTCATTTTCTCCCATTCTTCGGGAGAAAAGTTGCCTTTTACGAAATTAGTGAGCATATATATTTCATCAGCTTCAAGATATGAGTGTTCCTGACCGTCAAAATCAATATATTTTTTATTTCCGATCTCAACTATCTTCTTTTTATCTTCTTCCGAGCAGAATCCCGGAGCGTTTTTTTCGAGAAGGAATTTTAAGTCGCCGTCGATCTGCTTTAAAAAATCATTTTTCAGATCTTCATCATGAATATTATATTCGGTCGAAAACTTGATTACTTCAAATCTGTTCTTGATTATCGCGATCTCATCCTCTTCAAGCTTATTTCTTTTTTCAAGAACATTTTCAGGCACTGCTACCTTTCCCACATCGTGAAGAAGCGCGGCATATTTCAGCTCTTCAAGTTTTTCATCTGAAAAGAATATATTTTTGTAAGTGCCCTCATTTTTTCTGTTGATATGTTCCGCTATCATATTCGAAATAAAGGCTACCCTTTTTGAGTGACCCGCTGTATGCGGGCTCCTTGCCTCGATAGCCTCGGAAAATGCCTCGACCAGCGCTTTATACAGATTTTTGTTGGCCTCTAGCAGCCTTGCGTTGATAAGCGCGACCGCAGCCTGGCTGGCCAAAGACTGGATTATCTCTTCGAATTCTTTTGAGAAAGGAACTATATTTCCCTTTTTGTCAAATTTATTTATAAGCTGGATCACACCGAGAACACCGCCCTCATTGTCCTTCATAGGGACTGAGAGCATAGAAACTGTTCGGTAACCGGTTTTCTGATCGTAGGATTCGTTAAAATCGTAGGATTTATCTTTTGGTATGTTGTAGCAGTCCGCGATATTGACAGTTTCTCCGGTTATTGTGGTATAACCTGCTATGGATTTTAATTCGATCGGAACGGAAAAAGACTTGAATACGCTCTCCTCACTGCCATGACCGGTCAGCGAAAGTGTTTTTGTGGCCTGAAATATAAGTTCTGAT
>CALMWI010000477.1 GCA_937873545.1 uncultured bacterium
TCCGTGTATGGCTACTATAGAGATTATGGCTGCCGAATTCGGATCCGACGCGGAAATGGCGGCTAAGAATGTCTTACTGACTACGCTTTTAAGCGTGTTTACACTGCCGTTAGTCTATTGGTTCATCACGATCTTCTGATCATCTGATCTTTATTGACGCCAGACTTACAAGAGCAAGGATTATGCTGACTATCCAGAATCTCTGAACTATTTTTGTCTCTGCCATTCCCTTAAACTGGAACGTATGATGGATAGGCGCTCTGAAAAAGATCCTTCTGCCAAGTCTGTTGATGCCTATTTTTTCCTGGATAAGCACTGACAAAGCTTCAGCCACAAAAATTCCGCCGGCTACGATGAAAAGAAGCTCCTGCTTAACGAGGATTACTGTAACTCCGAGAAGTCCTCCGATAGCCATCGAGCCCGTATCGCCCATGAAAACAGTGGCCGGATAACAGTTGTACCACAGAAAGCCCAGACCTGCTCCGAAGAGGGCAGCCATTATTATTGCAAGCTCACCCGTTCCGGGAATAAAATCGAAAAGAAGATATTTTGAATATACTGCATTACCGATTAAATATGCGAAAACTCCATAAACTCCGCCGGTCACGATCGATGGAACTGTAACAAGCCCGTCAAGCCCGTCCGCAAAATTTACGGCATTCGCTATCGAAAGCATCGTGATCAGAACAAATATTATGTAGAAGAACCCCAGATCTATGAAAAAGGATCCCTTCATGTAGGGTATCGAAAGTTTTGTCGCTATTCCTTCTGGAAAAGGACTTAAACCGTCACTTGTAAGTATCCATGCAAGAGCCAAAGCAAAAATTCCCTGCAGGATTATCTTGGTAAGCTGCGACATTCCCTTATCGCTGTTTTTATATCTGATCTTGTCAATATCGTCTTTGGCACCTATAAGCCCGTACCACAAGATCGCGGAAAGAGGGATAAGAGAGAACATTGAAGAAAGGTCGCTCCATAAAAGGATAGATGCTACCAGCGATAGGATAAGTATCAGACCTCCCATTACCGGAGTTCCTTTCTTGTCGCTGACCCCGATGCTTCCGTAATCTCTTACAACATCCCTGATACCCTTTCTATACAGCCATTTGATTATCCCGTTGCCGAAAAACAGAGAGACCAGTAAAGCGGTTATCATGGCCCCGATCGAACGGAATGATATAGAATCGAAAAGCCTGAAGAACGATAAAAACGAATAGTCTTGGGACAGAAAGGACAGATAGTAGAACATAGATTACCTTTTCATATATTGATTTGAATGATAATAAAATAAATTTTTTAATTCAACAATAATTTTTTAAGTTCGGAAAATGATCTCGGTATTTCCGGTTCCACAGGAAGTGAGTTAAAAAATGCCCTTCCCCATCTGGTATTTACGATGCGGCTGTCCAGTATTAAAACTATTCCGTGATCATCCCTGTGTCTTATCAGTCTCCCTATACCCTGTCTGAACTTTAATATCGTCTCCGGGACGGAATAGCCCATAAAAGAATCTTCGCCTTTTTTCTCTATTTCCTCGGTGCGTGCCTGAATCACGGGTTCTGTTGGAACCGCGAAAGGCAGCTTTGTAAGAACAAGCGTATGGAGTGCCTGACCAGGAACATCAATGCCTTCCCAGAAACTGTCCGTTCCCAGCAGAAATGAATTCCTTACAGACTTGAACTGTTTGATAAGGTTCGTCCTGCTGGTATCTTTGTTCTGAACCGCTACAAGCCTGTCCTTTTTAATAAAATTAGTTTTGATACTGTTGTAAACATTGTTCATCTGGGCATAACTTGTAAAAAGTACAAGTGTTCCGTTATCGTGGTCATCGCACAGATGATTTAGTACATCGCTCAGGTCGGATTCAAATACTATCGCGCTTTTTGGACTAGCTATATATCCGGGTGTAATTATCCTGAGCTGCTTTTTAAGATCGAAGGGTGTACCGAGAAGAAGACATTCAAGCCTTTCTTCGCTGTATTCGTCAAGACCGAGCTTTTTTGTCATGTATTTGAATCTTGACTCGATCGTCATAGTTGCGCTTGTAAAAATTATACTTTTCATGTTATCGTAAAGGTCATTCTTCAGAATTGAGGCAACTTCAAGAGGCGCTGCGTAGAGGCTCAGATTTTCTTTACTACCAGCTCCGGTGATCTCGTACCAGAACACATAATTCTCCCTTTTTGAGTTCAAAAAGAACTCGTAGGAATCAGATATTCCCTCAGCCTGTTCGATTATAGATTTTATCTCGCCGGACAGATCATCGAAGTCATGATTTTTTTCTGCTTCCATATTGAAAATTATATCCAGCCGCTTTAAGATACTTATAAGTTCTTCGTAAAGAAATTTAAGAGTTGTATTCTCCTTTTCCGAACCGAATACATCTGAAATTTCCGAGTATCTGTTTTTGATATTGATATACTGATAATTTCCGTTTGATCTCGCTAGTATCATTTCTGAAGCCAGACCGAATACTTTTTTAGTCTGATCATTTACACTTGAGCATTTCTCAGAGAGCTGCTGGTTAAGATCGCTTATGGTTTTCTTATCTGTCTTGAACCAGTCGCCGCCCCTGTCTATCCTTACAAAAATGCCGTGCTTATTATTATAATTGATCCTCTGACAAAGATTTTTTACAAGATAATAGTTAAATTCAAATCCGAGATATTTTGTAGCGGAGCTTTCAACATTGTGCGCCTCGTCAATTATCAGATGCCTGTAAGCTCCCAGAACCGCATTTTCCGATGCCATGTCTGAAAACAACAGCGAATGGTTAATTATTACCAGATTTGACTTGAAAGCGCTTTTTCTTACATTCTGAAGGTAACATTCATTATACTTCGGACATTTTTTCCCGGAACAAAAGCCTTTGTCAGATACAAGTTTATACCATAGGAATTTCGAATATCCTATCTTGAATCCGTTATTTTCTTCAATATCGCCTGTAGTGGTTCTCTCAGCCCAGTAGATCAGAGGCATGAATTTTTCATATTCATCGCCCGTAAGATATTCCTCGGGCCTGTTCAGTATTTTTTCATACCTTGATCTGCATATGTAATTGTTCCTGCCTTTTAGAATGACGGCCTTGAAACACGATTTGAACAGATCATGCAGGACTGGAAGGTCTTTGAAAAAGATCTGCTCCTGAAGATTCTTTGTATTAGTTGATATAATTATTCTTTCCTCGTTCAGAAGCGAATAAATAATTGCGGGTACCAGATAAGCGAAAGATTTGCCCACGCCGGTCCCCGCTTCGCAGACAAGTATTTTATCATTTTTGAGCACCTCAGCACATCTGTTAGACATTATATGCTGCTCTTCCCTGTATTCAAAATTCCTTATGTTCGTGCTTATAGCTCCGTTCGGACTGAATATTTTATCTATAATATCATCGCCTGACAGGTCTTTTAGCATTTTGTCATCAGGTGTAGTATCCTGAAATAAAATATTAGTATATGAAAAAGCAAGTTCTTTTGACTTTATCTTCCTGCCGAATGATGTTTTAAGAAAATAGTTGGCAAGATTGTAGAAAAAATCTTTTAAATAAACAAGTTCTGATTTGCCCGAAACTTCAACGAGCTTTCTTACTGTAGATTCCGTAGAATTTACTGCCCGTTCGATAATCCTTAAAAACAAATGCCCGGTAGCTTCGCAATCATTATATGCTCTGTGAAGATTTTCTGATTTTATTTCAAAGTATTCAGCCAGACTTGAAAGTTTGTGATTGGGGACTTCGACCGGAAAAAAGATCTGGCTTAGAAGAAGAGTGTCATAATAGGATCGGGAAGAAAGCATAACTATCTCATCAAGCCTGTTAAGATTCTCATTAATAAAACCCAGGTCGAAAGAAATGTTGTGCGCGACAAGAGGGTAATCTTTTACGAACTCTATGAAGTCAGGCAGAATCTCTTCGATCTTAGGCATACCTTTTACATCTTTATTGGTAATTCCCGTAATTATTGAAATGTTTTCTGATATAGCCTCCTCAGGATCGATCAGATGGACGAATTTTGAAAAGACTTCGCCGTCCTTATACCGGACAGCCGCAATCTCGATTATTTTATCCGAATGGTAGTCGGTTCCGGTAGTCTCAAGATCAAAGACCACAAAGTTATCAAGTTTCAGTTCTTTTAAAAATTCTTTCATTATTCCCATAAAAATAAAAAGAGGCGCTGCGTCCTCTTTTTATCTATTTAAATTAACGCCTG
>CALMWI010000478.1 GCA_937873545.1 uncultured bacterium
CTCCCTTTTGCTCAGCTTTTTTCCGTCCTCTCTCATTATGTGCGGAAGATGTATATACTGCGGGATCTCCCATCCGAAACTTTCATAAAGTAAATTATATTTAGGCGCGGAAGAAAGATATTCATAGCCTCTGACTACATGTGATATTTCCATCAGATGATCGTCTATAACATTGGCAAAGTTGTAGGTCGGAAGACCGTCTGCCTTCATTAAAACCTGTTCGTCAAGCGTATTATTCTCGACAGTGATCGATCCGAAAACCATATCGGTGAATGTTGTGCTTCCGGTTTCCGGTATCCTCTGCCTTACAACATAGCTTGCCGTCTGATCAGTTTTAGCTTTGATCTCCGATCCTGTAAGGTCTCTGCACTTATCCCTGAACGGTTTATCGGGGTGTTTTTTTGAAAATTCTTCTCTTTCCGTTTCGAGTTCTTCTTTTGAACAGAAACATCTGAAAGCCTTTCCCATGGAAATAAGCTCTTCAATGTATTTTTTGTAAATATCTCTTCTTTCGCTTTGAATATAAGGTCCGTAACCTCCGTCCTTATCGGGTCCCTCGTCATATGAAATACCGGCAAGAGACAGGCTGGAGTAGATCACGTCCACTGAATCTTCCACTGTTCTTTTCTGGTCCGTGTCCTCTATCCTCAGCAAAAATTTACCGTTGTTCTTTTTCGCGATAAGATATGCATATAATGCTGTTCTTAAATTTCCGATGTGCATGTATCCCGTCGGACTCGGGGCAAATCTCGTTCTGACCATTTTTCATCCTGATTGATTTAGCCTGTTCTTACAACCGATAAGATATGATTTTAATAGCCGATAATCAAGCTTATTATATCTGACATCGAAAAAAAATCAATTACTTTTTCTTTTGTATTTACTGAATATTATTATTATTTTATTGTGACGGCAATCACAGCTAAATTGTTGAGGCCGGATTATTTTTGTTGCAGATTGTATAAAAGGAGAATGAAAATGAAAAATATTATCGGAACTTCAATAATTCTTATAACAGCTCTGTTCTCAAGCATTTTTTCAGCGGATGAATGGAGCGGTTATGTCAATATCGAATCAGACTATGTTGTAGGAAACGGCAGTGTTCTAGTCGTTTATCCGGGAACAGTAGTTAGATTTGCGCATAACACCAGACTTATCGTAGAAGGACAGCTGCTCGCAGTGGGAACGGCCGAGGCTATGATTAAATTCACATCTTATGAACCTGAATTTTCCGAATTTGATTACTGGGGCGGTATAGAATTTCTCGGCGCGGCTCAGGACACTTCGAAAATTGATTATTGTATAATCGAGAACATCGACAGAAGGGACGGAAAAGGAAGTCTGTTCCTGGAATATTCTCTTGTAAACATCTCAAATTCGCAGATACACAACAATAAAGCTGATTACGGCGGAGCGATATCTGTCAACAGCTCTTCGGTCAATATCACTTATAACAGGATAGAGAATAACGCGGCATCATACGGCGGCGGAGCTGTTTATATAAGCAACAACATTGATGACAGGTTCACTGATTCGTACATTTACAAGAATGTAATAATCAACAACAGGGTCACTTCTCTTGAATCGCCGAGTGAAGGCGGTGGAGGGATCTTTGTGGACGAAATCGAATCGTACAACTCGCTTATCAGAATTCAGGAAAACGATATAGTGTCCAATTCGCTTTACAACATTGAGGGTGTAGGCGGAAGCGGAGGAGGTATTCTTGTTAGAACAAAGCTGAAATATTCCGTACGGATTCTCGGAAATAAGATCATGTACAACAGATCTTTTTACGGCGCTGGGTTGACAGTTCTTCATAAATCAGCTTCAGAGATACCGCCGGTTGTGATAACCAATAACATCATATCAAATAATACCGCATCTGATTATTCGGGCGGTGTCTATTATAATACTGACCAGCTTGTCAATCCGTCAGCGATTATTTTTGAGAATAACGACATCGTAAACAATCTCAATTTAAATTCAAAAACAGGATCCGGCGGATTTTATGTAAGATACAGCGCAACTATCGGCAATTACTTTTTGATAAAAAACTGTATTCTCTGGAATAACAGCATGGCAGGAATAACGAACGATGCAGCGGCATATCCTTCAATTTATCCTGGCGCATTTGTCATTTATTCCAATTCCACGAATTACATTGAGGGTACAGGCAACATTTCCGCAAATTCG
>CALMWI010000479.1 GCA_937873545.1 uncultured bacterium
TTTAACGAAAATCACTCCGTTTTCATAATACATCACTATATTCATCTTCTTTACAGGTGAATCCCACATCGCGTCAACACCGTTCTTTATTATGTTGACAAAACTTTGCGAAAAATCTGAATACAGACCATATATCACAGGCAGGTCAGTCTGAATGCTGATATTTTTTTCTATCCTGTTCTTAAAAAACTGATTCGCGTATAGAAATTCTATTTCCTGATTCATGACATAGGCAAGATTAAGCGCTTCTTTACTTAGCGACTGCTGATCCCTTGATTTTGACATCATGTTCTTAATTATCTTTGACAGTTTGCTCACCGACTGGTCAATAAGTTCGAAAAATTTCATGATATCCGTAATATTATCGCTTATTTCCCTGTCATCCCCGTATTTCTCCGACAGTTTGTCTTTGAATTTAATTAGCCTTGAATGCTGAAGCTGGGCACTGCTTTTTATTCCGGTCAAAGGAGTGCTCATATTGTGGGCGACACCCTGAAGCATCATGCCGAATTCTGCCAGTTTTGACTGATTTTGAAGTTTGAGCTCGAAAGACTTGTTTTCGGATTCAAGCCTTTTCTGTTCGCGCATATCTCTTCCAATCCCTAAACTTCCTATAACTTTTCCGTTATGAACCAGCGACGAGATCGAAAGATGTATAGGTATCTCCTCTCCGTTTTTAGCCTGATACAAAACCTCGCCTGTAAAATTACCTGTGCTTTCGAGTGATTTGAAAAGCTTTTTTATGTTTTCTTCCTGATCCTTATTCTTTACAAGGAAGTCAGCCACATGTCTGCCCATCATTTCATCCCTGGTATAGCCCAGGATATTAAGAAGCGGTGTATTCACATGATTTATTCTGATCTTTGTATCAGTACCGTATATCGTATAAAGATCTGTCAGAGAATTATAAATTGACATGAAAATTGTGTTCACCGCGGAATCTTCAACCCTCAATCTGAACGAGCTGAACTTGAGGAACATACCGACTATATTATTGTTGTCATCAAGTATCGGATTCAATTTCAACGAAGTGGGTATTATTCTGCTTTTGTAGTCAACGAGATCAAATCTTATGATACCGTCTTTGAACTTTTTTAAAAGCGCGTTCCTTATAATATTCTGAAATTTTATTTTATCCTTTTCGTGAATTGCGTCAAGAATGCTTGTGCCGAAAAGTTCGGTTCTCGGCTTATTCATCATTCTGCAGAATCTAAGATTACAGTCGATTATCTTAAAATAATTATTTATCTCCACATAAATATCCTGCGCGATATCAATGTAGTCCTGAGCTACTGATCCTTTTCTGACATATAATTCTTTTAAGTCAGTCATAGTCACTTCTCTTTAAAATAATGCTTCCCCCGTCATTTCATCAGGTATATTCAGCCCCATCAACTTAAGGATCGTAGGAGCTATGTCGCCCAGTTTGCCTTCCTTAAGTTTTAATCCCTTTTTTGTTATGAGGAAAGGCACCCTGTTTTTGGTATGGGCGGTAAAAGGTGTATTTCCGTCCATCATATACTCTGCGTTCCCATGATCGGCTGTAACTAAAAGAATATAACCGTTTCTTTCGGCAGCAGAAATAATTCTGCCCATGCATGCATCCACTGTTTCAACAGCTTTTTTTGCAGCTTCAAAAATTCCGGTATGACCAACCATGTCGCAGTTAGCGAAGTTTAAAATTATCAGGCCGTGGACATTTTTATCAATTTCATCTACCGCCTTATCTGTGACCTCAAAAGCCGACATCTCAGGCTGCAGATCATAAGTGGCTACTTTCGGTGAAGGTATCAGTGATCTTTCTTCCCCTTCAAATTTCTTTTCGTCTCCCCCGTTGAAAAAGAAAGTTACATGTGCATATTTTTCTGTTTCGGCAATCCTAAGCTGCTTAAGGCCGGCTTTAGATATCACCTCTCCGAGTATGTTCTCCATATGCTGTTTAGGGAAAAGGGTTTTGAACGGAAAATCTTCACGGTATTCAGTCATAGTCACATAATCGAGACCCAGCTCCTCCGTTCCTACTGAACCGCTTTCCATAGAATTCAATGCCGAACTTATTTCCCTTGCCCTGTCAGCTCTGAAATTATAGAACAGAACTGAATCTCCTTTGCTTATCTTTGCCACAGGCGCTTTGTTTTTATATACGGCTGCAGGCACAATGAACTCATCTGTGATTCCGTTCATATACGATCTTTTGATTATTTCCTCAGCTGAAATATCCAAAGCTTCCTGAACAGGACCGGTAAGAATGTCATAAGCCTTTTTGATCCTGTCCCAGCGGTTATCCCTGTCCATGGCATAATACCTTCCTGAAATTGAAGCGATACTAGCGTTTTTATCCTTTAAAAACCTCTCCAGGTCCTGAACGAAGCCCAGACCGCTTTCGGGCGGAGTATCCCTTCCGTCCGTAAAGACATGAATAAATATTTTCTTAAGCCTGCCTGATGAAGCTACCCTGACGATCTCTTTGAGGTGAACGATCGACGAGTGAACATCTCCGTCAGATAGAAGACCCATTATATGCAGCGATTTGTCTCTTTTAATAGTATTGTCGATCAGATCGGTAAGAACCTGATTTTTCGCGAACTCTCCGTCTTCAATTGATTTGTGTATCCTTGCAATATCCTGAAATACTACTCTTCCTGCGCCTATATTAAGATGTCCGACCTCGCTGTTTCCCATCGTTCCTTTCGGAAGGCCAACATCGAACCCCGAGCAGACCAGCGAAGACGACGGGTAATCGGAGAACAGTTTGTCAAGATATGGTTTATTTGATCTTGTTACAGCATTGAACTCGTAATCTTTTCCGATACCGTATCCGTCAAGGATACACAACATAACTTTTTGTTTTTTCAATTCAATATCCAAAGTAGATGCCCAAACCAAAATTCATTCCTTCGAAATCAAGGTCCGGAACATTTTTAATTGTTTCGAATCCGTCATTTATTTCACCGCTGTCAGATACGAATCCGTATGTATAGCCTATGGTGATGCCTGCAGCTATCCGCGAACTTAAGAAAAATCTCAACCCGTTATTTACACCGAAAACAAAAAGATCTGTAGAATAGTTCACCGATCTGTTATAGTCATAAATATAACTGCCGGGATCAAATGAATCCCACATATCACCGAATGACTGGTCGCCATAATCCTGACTCAGTATGAGCCCGATACTGCCGTAGCTTCCGTTAAAAGTCCCGAAGTATTCAAAAGCTCCAAATAAAGATTTTCTGTAGTTTACTGTCAGCCCGAAAAAGGACATTCTGTAAGAAACAGACCTGTCCAGCTTTAAACTGTCGATCTCTACAATTTTCTGGACATGATCTGATCCTGTGAAATAGTGAACGCCGATTCCGAAAGCCGGATTCGCATTCCCGCATAATTCTGCGCCGTACAGGAAAAGCGATTTTTCAAATTCGCCAACCCCAAACTCCTTCACTTCGTTATTTATCTTGCTGTTAAAAGAAGGATAAAGATTGTATGTTCCGCTGACGTAGCCCTTGCTAAATCCCTGGAACTGTCCCTTTGATCTGCTTTCCTGAGACCATAGAACAGCTGCCGATAATAATATGACCGCTATAATGCTGCTGAATACCCGCTTCATGTTACTCCGTTTCATAATTCAACAGATGATTATAAGCAAATCCTTTGGAATTATCAACAAAATTTACTACTTTTTTATATTGATTTATTCTTTAAATTTCTTATATTCACATTAAGCTCACAAAAAGTGCGCCTGAAAATAGAAAATTCAGCCGGAGGTTTAGATGCGTAAATTTATTTTGTCACTGATCATAGCGGTAATATCCACGTTTGTTGTTTCCTCCTGTACACCGACGAGAGGGGTAACCGAGACTAAATACGGTCCGGACGATCCTTCAAACAAGATCGTAATAGAAGAGGACCTGAGCAAGAGAGATATGATAGACGGTTATAGGATCAAAGTAGCTTCAGTTGATGCCGAAAAAGATGCTCTTGTGCTGGAAAAACAGATAGTTGAAGCGGTTCAGGAACCTGTTTATATGGAGTTTATCGTCGATAAGTATATGATCTATGCGGGTGACTGTCAGAATAAAGAGGAAGCCAACATCCTTAAAGATAAGCTTCTCGCTGCGGGATTTGACAAAGTCTATTCAGTTCCAAAAAAAGTTTACAAAAAAGAGATCTCTCTCCCTGAAACTTCAGAAACCTCTTCAGCCGCGACGGAAACCGGACCCTTGACAGACAAAGACGCTTTTGATAAAGTCATAGGATATCGTGTTCAGATATTTGCCGCAAAAGAGAAAGCTAATGCCGAAAAAATAAAAACACTTGCGATGAAAGATATAACCGAAAGAATATATATTATACTTGCCGACGACAATCTTTATAAGGTACAGGTTGGAGATTTCCTCTGAAAGATCGATGCCGAAAAAATGAGAGACAAGATTAAATCTCTGCCTAATTATGCCGATGCATTTGTTCAGAACACATACATTTTTTACGATAAATCAGCCGACTCGGGCGAATATTACATTCAGATAGGTGCTTTTTCCACTAGAGAATCAGCCGATGAATTTATAGCAAAGAAGCTTTCTGACCTCGGATATACGAATGCCGTAGTTTACAATGAGAACAGCCTCTTCAAGGTTTTAATAGGCGGATATGCGACCAATCAGGAAGCTCTTGATATAAAAGATAAGTTAAAGAATGACGGCTTTGAAGGTTCCTGGATAATTCAGAAGTAATTTTCCTTCAAGATTATAGAACACCCCGGAAGGGGTGTTTTTTTTTGAAATTTTCTCTTGATAACGTAGTGTTTTTACTATATATTCGAATATTGAAGTATTTAAAGAGGAATTTATCATGAAAAAAATGTTCTTTCTATCATTGATGATCACAGTCGCTTCAGTTCTCACACAAACCGATTTTGATCCTGAAAAGAATGTCGCGGTAAGTCATTGTTTCGACAGAACCGATTTGAAACCGGGGGATGATTTCAGGCTTCAGGTATCTATTGATGTGCCTGCAGGCTATCATATCACTGAAGGCGAGTATTTTTACTT
>CALMWI010000480.1 GCA_937873545.1 uncultured bacterium
GCTATGAAGAGCTTGGAGAATTTGATAAAGCTCTTGAACTTCTTGAACAGATAGCCAAAGATCATGCCGCCGATTCTTACGGCAAGCAGGCAAAAAAGATCATCGAGAGGATTCAGGAGAAAAAAAGCGTATTGAAAGATTAGACTAAAATGAAATTGTCGGAAATAAACATATCGCAGATCAAAGATGTCGGGCCTGTAAGGCAGAAAGCTCTTAACGCGGTTGATATTTTTACCGTTGAAGACCTTCTTTATTATTTCCCGCGAAGATATATCGACAGAAAGACCATTCAGCCCATCGGAAATATACTGATGAATGCGCCGGAAATGACTTTTATCGCGAAACTGTTCAAGACGAAGGTATTTCCAGTAAAGAACGGACCGACCCGGTTAAATGCTGCTTTTTCGGACGGCACAGGAATTCTGACCTGCGTCTGGTTCCAGGGCGGTGAATATGTTTCAAAAATACTGACAGAAGGCGAAGAATATATAATTTCAGGCGTTCCGAAATATTTCAGCGGCTGGAAAATAGATCATCCCGTTATTGAAAGGCTGGATGATGCCGAAAATCTTAAAAATACGGGAAAGATAATCTCCCTCTACCCTCTCACCGCTGCCTTAACTTCGAAAAATATCGACAGCAGAACTTTCAGAAAAGTTATCCGTAACGCTCTTGAACAGTTCGGGGATCTGATCCGTGACGATCTCCCCTTCTCGATCAGGCAGAAAAGAAATTTTTTCGATCTTAACACCGCATTGAACGAGATGCATTCTCCTGCGAACGAGGCTCAGCGTCAGCTGGCGCTAAAGCGAATGAAATACGAAGAGTTTTTCCATCTCCAGCTCATTCTCTGCAAGCGCAGGATGAACATGAAAGCGCTTCCCAAAAGCTGCAGGATCGAAGGATCGGGCGATCTGATGAAAAAGGTTTACGAAAATCTGCCTTTCGATCTTACCGAAGCGCAGAAAAAGGTCGTCCGCGAGATCTATGACGATCTGAAAAGCGACAGGCTAATGAACAGGATGCTCCAGGGTGATGTCGGGAGCGGAAAGACCGTTGTCGCGCTGCTCGCCATGCTGATGATGGTCGGGAACGGATTTCAGACCGCGGTGATGGCACCGACAGAGATATTGGCGGAACAGCATTATAAAGTGTTCAGATCAATGTGCGAAGGACTGGATGTCGAGATCATTCTTCTGACCGGAAGCATGAAGAAATCTGTCAGAGAAGACAGACTGTCCTATGTGGCTGACGGCAGGGCTCAGATCGTGATAGGTACGCACGCCATAATTCAGGAAGACGTCAATTTCAAAAAACTCGGACTTGTAATAATTGATGAACAGCACCGCTTCGGCGTGCTTCAGAGGGGCGAACTGGTTAAAAAAGCCGGCGAAACTCCGAACATCCTCGTTATGTCGGCCACCCCTATTCCCCGCACCCTATCGCTTTCGCTTTACGGCGATCTCGATATTTCGATAATCGATTCGCTTCCGAAAGGAAGGAAAACGGTGAGAACCGCGGTCAGAAATGATGCCGATATGCCGAAGATCTACGATTTCATCAAAACGGAGATCCAGAACGGCAGGCAGGCATATATTGTCTATCCGCTTATAGAAAAAAGCGCGAAATCGGACCTTCAGGCTGCCAATGCGGGCTTTGAAGAACTCAGTTCAGGCATATTCAAAGGAATTGAAATGTCGCTGCTTACAGGCAAGATGAAAAGCGATGAAAAAGACGATGTGATGAACAGATTCAAAGCCGGCGAGATAAAGATGCTGATCAGCACGACGGTCATCGAGGTCGGTGTTGATAATCCCAACGCGA
>CALMWI010000481.1 GCA_937873545.1 uncultured bacterium
GTATAGTAAGCTCATATAAAAATGATAAGAATAAAGCTCGGTCTGGCAGAATTGCTAACAACTCAGTCAATTTTGATACTGATATTTCGAGTAAATCTGGAACTGATGGAAGGGTCGGTATAAATATAACTAATACTATTGCGGATGTTGAAGGCAATACAATAAACGGAGGCGATGCGGGAATAATGATGAAATCCTCTTCCGGCGGTAGATTAGCGAACAATACCGTTAATTTTGATACAGATATAACGACAAAAAATGAAATACTTTATAAAACGGGAATTCTGATCACCGACAACTCTGATCCTGGCGAGATCTCAGGCAACAAAATAGTCAGCCGTGACAGCCGGAGCAATTCAGTTACAGGTATTGAGATCAACGGATCAAAAGCGGATATTATGTACAACACGATCAGCTTTGAAAATATGAGCCCCGCTGCCGTGAGGGCCGGAATCAAGATCGTGAACGCCGCTGACACTGTCAATGTTTACAACAACACGATATATAATACACTTCAGGGATTTTTTATACTGCACGGTACAGGCTATCAGCCGGTGAACATAATCAACAATATCTACTGGTCTGATCAGCCGACAAACCTGACTATTAACGATACGCTCGGAGTCAGATTTTTTAATAACTGTTTTATTGACAGCACTAATATAACTGGCGCAGGCAACATTTTCGTTTATCCTGAATTCACTTTGCCGTGGCACAGCGATTACACTTTAAGTTCAACCTCGCCGTGCATAAATGCCGGGATGATAATTGACGGAGTTCACGCATTTTCAGCCGGAAAAACAGTTTACTATTACGGAACTGCTCCGGATATAGGCGCATATGAATTCTATCAGGATATGCTTGCAGGACCAGTAGTGACGACCTCGGTAACCGGTAATGATTTTACATTCAGCTGGGACCCGTATCCCGGATTCGCTTATTATAAAGTTTACGCGTCTGACGATCCATTCGGAGCATTTATTGTGGTATCACACACGGCAGAACTGTTTTATACGGCCCCTGTAAGCGATTCAAAGAAATTCTATTATGTCACAGCCACAAATGACGCTCCGGGCGGAACCGGAACCGCAAAATGACATTGTGATCATTTAATACTTGAATTTGTTAACCTTTTATATTATTTTCTGAACTTAATTAACCGGAGTTGTTATGTACGTTGAAGACAGGCCGTGGGGAAGCTTTCTTGTAATGGAAGAGGGCCCCAGCTACAAAGTTAAACGGATAGTTGTAGATCCCGGACAGAGATTAAGTTATCAGTCCCATAAAAAAAGAGATGAGTTATGGATGGTCGTGAAAGGCAAAGCGTTGGTTACCATAGACGGTACGGAAAAGGAATTGACATACGGAAAAAGCGTTAAAATAAAAAGAAACCGCAAGCACAGGGTCGAGAACAGGGAAAATGAACCGCTGGTGTTCATCGAGATCCAGACCGGAGAATATTTTGGTGAAGATGACATCATCCGATATCAGGATGATTATAAAAGAAGCTGAAACGCCTGAAAAATATTAAGTTAATTTTCTTGACTATACTTTGTAATATAATTATTTTTACCGCGCAATTTTTATTGATATTAAAGATATTAATATAAACTAATGGAGGAACAATGAAGGCATATCACGCCAGGGAAATAAGAAACATCGCACTTGTCGGGCATAACTCGGTCGGGAAAACGATGTTGACCGAGAGCATAGCTTTCCACACAGGCAAGATAACCAGTATG
>CALMWI010000482.1 GCA_937873545.1 uncultured bacterium
TTAACTTCAGCGTACTGGTATTTGTTGGCCGCAATAAGTGAAACTACAGCTATTAGGATCGCAATTATTATATTTTTCATTCTCGCCTTCTTTTATTTCAAATTTCGATTTCATCTATCGGATTCTATGAAAAATCCCGAATTTTACCAATGACATTTATCTTAGTTTTATAATATCCAGATATATTTTTACGGCTTTATTCACGAACTCGATCTTATCAAGCGCATCGTTCAGATCTTTTCCTACGCTGATACAGCCGTGTTTCTCTATCAGCGCGATCTCTCTTTTTTTTAGTTCGCCCAGGATCGCAGAAGCTAATTCGTACGACCCGGGTTTCTTTAAACCCACAAAACCCGCACCTTGAGGGATGATCAGCTGTGCTTCGGTATGGATCGAGAACAGCATTTTATTTATAGCTTCTTTCGTTTTGAATGTTGTAAGATGCAAAAGCGTAATGATCTGATCCGGATGACAATGCAGCACGGCTTTTATCTCCGGCTTTTTCTTCTCATATTCGTTATGAAGCATTAAGTGAGCTATGATCTCCGAACTCGGGTCTTTTTCAAAATTATTGACTTTGAAATATCCCGTCCCGTTATCGTTCATGGTTATTATTGAACAAAATTCTTCAGTGTTCTTTGATGCTATCTGCCTCATTCTGCTGCCCGACGATGTTATGATCAGCGTCTTTCCGGCAAGATTTTCATACCTGTCGGAGAGTTCTGAGAATTTAGATTTATCGAAAGTTATTCTTTCTTGAAGTCTTACGCTGAGGTTCCCGGCTGTTGCCTCGCCCCATCCGTGACCGTGTATCAATTCCGCTGTCTCTTTTATGCCTTCAAGAGCTCTTTCAAGTTCATTGCTCATAGTCGCCTCCGGATTTAAATGTAATACTGTCTGACTGTTTTATCCATATAAATATTAAAAAAAATTACTTTCATTTTATTCGGGATTGTCTTAGATTGAGCACCTGTAAAAATTAAATGGAGAAGATTTTACTATGTATTTTTCAAATGTATCTGCTAAAAGCAGCGCGTTCTCAACTCAGATAGCGCAGGTTGTGACCGCGACATTTTTTATCGCTGTTCTTTCTCAGATCGTAATTCCGCTTTATCCGGTGCCTCTCACGGGACAGACACTCGGTATTTTGCTTACGGCAGGTTTACTCGGAAGAAAAAAGGGAATCCTTGCGGTAAGCACCTATATCCTTCTTGGAACTTTGGGAATGCCTTTTTTTGCCGGCGGAGATTTCGGTCTCGCGAGACTGGCCGGACCTACTGGAGGATACCTGATCGGTTTTATCGCCGCAGCTTATATTGTAGGAATATTCAGCGACAGGGGATTGTTCAGATCTTTTAAAACATCAATCTACGCAATGATAGCCGGAAATGCGGTCATATATGTTTTTGGAGTGCTATGGCTATCCAATTTTACGGGATGGGAAAATGTACTGAACGCTGGGGTTTATCCTTTTATACCCGGAGATATCATCAAAATACTTATTGCGGGTTCTATTGTGCCCATAGGCTCAAAATATATTAAATAAAAAAGGCGGGAAAATCCGCCTTTTTCTTTAGCTCCATTCTACTTCTTCCTTTATGATCTTGGCTGGGACCCCGGCTACAAAACATTTCGCAGGGACGTCTCTGGTAACTACAGCCCCGGCAGCTATGATAGCACCGTTTCCTATATTAACGCCGGTTAGTATCATCGCCCTCATACCGATTCCTACATGTTCTCCTATTATCAATGGTTTTAAACCGGGTTCTTCCATACCTTTGATCGAGTGTTCATTTGAATCGCTTATGGCAACACCTTTCGATATCGCTACATAGTCCCCTATCTTAATGTAATTATAACAGGAAATATCAACATCATTGGCGGCATATCCACTGCCAATTTCAAGTTTCGCTCCGTCCGCGATATTGATCTCGCAGCCTGTATGAAAGCTGAATATTCCGTTTACGATGAGCTCTCCGCCCTCATCTATTTTCAGGCCGGTGCTGTTGTATTTTCCTCTTTCGAAAGCTGTGCCGAGATGAAGTCTCGCCTTTGCGCCATTAATAGTGATCTTGCCTTTCTTTGATTTTCCTATCTTCGTTTTCGGATATACAAGTATTTTTATGGAGGGAAAATAACCCTGAAGGATATTAATGTACAATGTTTTTAGGATATCGAGCCTTTTATATCCGAAAAATATTCCTGTTACCCTTTCCCAAAACATCCATAAATTCTTCATCGCGCTCCCCATAAATTCATACTTCTACCACCCAGCCTTCCGGCGCTTTAATGTCGCCGTATTGGATACCTGTTAATGTATCATAAAGTTTCCGCGTAACCGGTCCGACTTCTTTTTCCGAATGAAAAACATGATATTTGCCTTTGTGCATTATTCCGCCGATCGGTGAGATAACAGCCGCAGTTCCGCATGCGCCTGCTTCTTTGAACTCATCAAGTTTATCGACGAATACATCTCTTTCTTCGGTTTTCATGCCGAGATATTCTTTGGCTACATGGAGAAGCGAGTATTTAGTGATCGAAGGAAGAATTGAAGGAGATTTTGGTGTAACGAACACATCGTCTTTTGTGATCCCGAAAAAATTCGCGGCGCCGACTTCTTCAATTTTTGTATGGGTTTTAGGATCAAGATATATACAATCCGCGTATCCCGCTTTTACTGCCAGTTCATGAGGAAGCAGGCTTCCTGTGTAGTTACCGCCTACTTTTGCAGAACCTGTACCGTTCGGCGCGGCTCTGTCGTAATCTGATGTTATAAAATTAACCGGTGCAAGGCCTCCCTTAAAATACGGTCCTACCGGTGAACAGAAAATCGAGAAAATATATTCCTTCGCCGGCCTGACACCGAGGTTGTCGCCGACGCCGATTTCGAAAGGTCTCAGATAAAGGCTTGCTCCTGTACCGTAAGGAGGGACGAATCTCTGATTAGCTATGACAACCTGTTTGCAGGCATCGATAAACCTTTCTGCCGGAAATTCTGTCATAAGCACACGCTGGCAGCTTTTTACCATCCTTTTGGCGTTCTCATCCGGTCTGAACAGAAGTATTCTGCCATCCTTTGCAGTGTAGGCTTTCATTCCTTCAAAACAACATTGTCCGTAGTGGAAAACATTAGATGATTCGCTTATAGTTATCTGGTTATCTTCAACAAGTTTTCCCTCGTCCCATTTGCCTTCTTTCCAGTGGCAGATGAACCGTTTATCCGTTTTCAGATAGGCAAATCCCAGTTTTCCCCACTCAATATTAGCTTTTTCCATACTGATCTCCCGCTTACATACTTTGATTTACATTACATCTAAAATTATTTTTTGTCGATTATTGCCTGTATCGCTTTACCTAACCTCTTGACCCCCTCAACGATCTCTTCATGGGTAGCGAAAGAAAAATTGATCCTCATAGTATTTTTTCCGCTCTCATCACAGTGGAACACCTTCCCAATAACAAAAGCAACATTATTTTCAATAGCGGTCATAAAGAGTTCTTCCGAATCCATCCACTCGGGAAGAGTTACGAACAGAAAAAGACCGCCTTCAGGATTTGTCCATGTTACGCCTTCCGGAAGATATTTTTCAAAAGCATCCATCATCACATCTTTTTTAGCCTTGTACATCGTAATAATATTGGTCAGATTTTTTTCGAAATAACCTTTTTCTATATACTTGGCCGCGATCATCTGGACAAATGAAGACGTGCAAAGGTCAGTTGACTGCTTCGCGGTAACTATTTTATCGAGGATCGCTTCGTGACCTATTATCCATCCGATCCTGAAACCCGGTACGAACAGTTTTGAGAATGTTCCGAGCAGGATCACTCTTCCTTCATCTGCCAGCTGATAAAAAGTTCTCTGCGATTCCCCTTCAAATCTAAGTTCTCTATATGGACTGTCCTCTACTATAAGAACATCATATTCCTGAGCTATTTTTATTATCTCCAGCCTTCTCCATTCAGGCATCGTGACTCCTGCCGGGTTCTGGAAATCGGGAATTATATAGATGAATTTAGGTTTCTCGCCGACCTTCTTTAAAATGCTCAGTTCTTCTTCAAGCATATCAGCCCTCATGCCGTACCTGTCGTGCTTTACTCCGATCATGTTCGCCCCGTAATTCTGGAATGACTGGATCCCTCCAAGATAGGAAGGAAGCTCAACAAGAACTTTGTCTCCGGGATTTATAAGAACTTTAGGTATAAGGTCCAGCGCTTGCTGAGACGAAGTTACAATAATAATATTGTTTGAAGTTATATTCAATCCCTGATTTGCGTAACGCTCGGCTAATATTTTCCTTAGACCTGGGTTACCTTCCGTAGTAGAATACTGAAGAGCTGCCGGACCTTCTGTCTCAAGAACCTCGCAGGATATTTCTTTCAGTTCCTTTATAGGAAACGTCAGCGGGGACGGCAATCCTCCTGCAAAAGAGATCAGGCCCGGTTTGTTCGTAAGCTTTAACAGCTCGCGGATAGCGGATTTTTTCATTCTTTTTGAATTGTCCGATAGGATCGTGTCGAAATCTTTTACCATAGTTATACTCCCGGTTTTTTTTACTTTTAATAAGAAAGGAAGTAACTTGGTCAAAGTCAAATTAATTTTTTACTTTAAAAATATTTCGTTTGATAAATTTATAAAATCGTCCACGCTTAAATTCTCGGGACGTTTTGTTATCTCGACAGATCTTACAAGTCCCGGCTCGATAAAAGGTTTAAGAGTGTTTCTCAGCATTTTTCTCCGGTTCAGAAATGTGGTTTTTACGACCGATCTGAACAACTTCATGTCTTTCACTGTCTGTAGGTTCCCGTTACCGACTGAAAAATTAAATCTGATTATTGAAGACACGATTTTAGGCTTCGGGAAAAATGCTTCCGGCGGTATGTCGAAAAGGATCTCGGGTTCGCAGAAAAATCGGGTGAATACACTTATTACACCATATGCTTTTGTATTTACTTTAGCTACGATCCTTTCGGCAACTTCCTTCTGGATCATGATCGTAAGAGACTGAATCTTCAGTTTATCCTTATTAACCTCTGAAGCAAGCTCCATTACTTTGAAAATAATAGGGCTGGTAACATGATAAGGCAGATTTCCCACTATCTTTATATTATCTTCAGCTACATTTCCTACAAGATCGAATTTTAAAAAATCCTCATTTATCAGTACGAAATCATCGTCCGTAATTTTGTTTTCCAGATTCTCTATCAGCCTCTGATCTATTTCGACAGCATAGAGTTTTTTAACTTTCCCTGATATTCTTTGAGTCAAAGCACCGCCTCCGGGACCTATCTCAAGTACGGTGTCGGTTTCTTTCAGGTTGAAAGATTCAACGATCTTTGAAATATAGAATTCGTCTTTGAGAAAGTTCTGCCCGAGCGATTTTTTCAGCTTTGGAAAAGTCATATTGATCCTAATAGTGTTTGTAGAATAATGAGATTATAATTATAACGACGATAGTGTAGAAGAACGGCTTTATGAACTTCACTCCGTTCTTGATCACGAGCTTCGATCCTATTGTAGCTCCCGCGATCTCCCCTGCTCCCATAATTAATCCCGGTATAAGAACGATCTTTCCGCCGATCAGAAAAAACAGCAGAGCTGTAATATTGCTTGTAAAGTTCATAACTTTAGTATAAGCTGTAGCCGAGACCATTTCCTGCCCCAAAAAAAACACGATCAGGATTACCCAGAAAGCTCCGGTACCAGGTCCGAAATAGCCGTCATAGAATCCTATAGCCAGCCCGAAGATAACATAGAACCATTTTTCGCTCATCCGCTTTTCCCTTTCCATCTCCCCCGCCTTCGGAGAAAACAAAAGATAAACCAGCACGCCCATCAAAAGAAAAGGTATCAGCTTTTTAAGCAGGTCATTGCTCGTTATCTGTACCAGAACAGTGCCTGATCCTGCGCCGATGAAAGTGAAAACAATACCCGTCCGCGCTGTCTTAAGATCGGCTTTACCGCTTTTAACATAATGATAAGACGCCGTGATCGAGCCGAAAGTGGACTGAAGCTTGTTCGTACCCAAAGCCATCTGAGGCTGAAGACCGGCAAGCATAAGAGCAGGCAGAGTAATAAGCCCTCCACCGCCGGCAATGGAATCAATAAATCCCGCGGCTGTGCCGGCTATGAATAATAAAAAATATGTAAGAATATCAGGTTCCATGATCCTTCTCTAAAGTCGGGTAAATATAAGATAAAAAACGAGAATAGTGAAACATAGTTTTACACAATTAAACGATAACGGATTCAACTTGCGCTGTATTCAATAAATAAAAGACAAAGCTATTTTTTGTTATATTCGGCTTTTTCTTCTGCAACTCCGATATAAGTCTGTTTGGGTGTTTTTTGAATAACAAGATCAAGACCGAGAGCATGGCATACTTTCAAAAGTGTGGATATAGTGCAGTTTTCTCCGCTTTCGATCTTTGACATCTGTTGTTGAGTTATATTAGCTTTTTGTGCGATATCAGACTGAGACATTCCTCTTTTTTCTCTCTCTTCCTGAATCGCTACCATGATTCTCGCAAGTTTCAATTCTTTCTCATAGAGA
>CALMWI010000483.1 GCA_937873545.1 uncultured bacterium
CAGTTAAGGTCGTGCTCTCTGAGCATAAAGATATCTCAAGATCGTGCATCCGTATAAAGTTCGCTGCGATCGTTTTTGAAATTTCATACGCATTTACAGAGAATATCAGAATGAGTATAAAAATCGATAAAAATTTCTTCATGAAAACAGACCTCGTTTTTAATAGTAAAACTATTACTCTCTACAGTAATATATACAAAGGGGATTTATTTACAACAAAAATAAAATTAATTTTCGAGGATCTGTTTTGCGGATGAAGTGCCTATCCTGTCTGCGCCGGCCTTTATGAATTCCAGCGCCTGTTGTTTGTTTTTTATTCCGCCTGAAGCTTTGATCTTTATTTTATCGCCGTAGTTATCTTTAAGGAATTTTATATCGTCGAGTTTCGCTCCGTCGCCGACCATTCCCGTTGAAGTTTTGATATAATCAATTCCGTTGTCAATCAAAACCTGCGTAATTCTGTCCAGCTCGTTCCTTGTGATGATGGAAGTTTCCACGATGATCTTAAGTACTCTGCCTGCGCAAATTCGTCTGTATTCCGACATTTCGTTTCCGATAACTGACCATTTTCCGTCTTTCACAAAAGTATTGTCAATAACAAGGTCAATTTCGGCAGCTCCGTTCTCAATGGCATCACCGATCTCAAATATCTTTGTTTTGAAGGTCGAGAAACCGAGAGGAAAACCAATTACAGTACAGATAGAGACCGGTCTTTCCGGTTTAAGCGAAGAGGCGTATTTAACAAATGAAGGCGGCAGGACTATCGTAGGAATGTCATACTCTGTGCACACATCGAAATTATCCCTGATATGGTATTCCGAAAGTCCCTGCTTTAAGATCGTATGTTCAAGATGTTCCGAAAGAAAGCTCATTTGAACATCAGCATTTTGTTATTTTTTAAGTAATTATCAGTTTCAAGTCTGTAATAATAAACTCCTGATGAAAGACCGGTCCCGCGATTGTCTCTTCCGTCCCAGACTACCGAATAACTGCCTTTTTTTAATTCTCCGCCGACAAGTGACCTTACAAGCTGACCGCTGCTGTTAAAAATGTTCAGCTCTACAAAAGTATCATCCGCGTTATCGAATCTTATCACGGTCTCAGGATTGAAAGGATTAGGGTAATTCTGATAAAGTCTGGTTGTTAAAGGTGTATTCTCATTAATATCGGTCTGAATTATAGACCATGTTGTAAAGTCCTCATCATACTTGTCGCTGACAACAACCTTAATTTCATAATTACCCGCTTTGGCGAAAGCCGTGCTGAACTCCGGTCCGCCTGTCTGGACGAGGTCGCCGTCAATATACCATAAATAAGTCAGTCCGGACGCGCCGGTATCAAAGTCTTCAACCGTTACTGAGAACTGAATATTCTCGTAGCAGTTCAAAGACACCTGAGGGTCCTCGGGAAAAAAGTATGTAATGACCGGAGCTGAAGTGCTCATAATTCCGGTTATAGAAACATTATCAATTCCTCCTCCGCCCATAGCCCACTGATAATGATTGTCCATTTAAAATGCGATCTGCGTATAATTTGATGAAACGGCTTCAGCGGGAACAATAATGCTGTGCGAAGTCCAGCCGGGTGAATCGGACAGCTGTTCAAGCAGTTTCCATTCCTGATCAAGCCCTGTTCTGTACAATACCGAAATATCGCAGAAATAATACTGATCGGTCGCGTTATTCAGGATATAGTCGAATTCAAGTTCCACGCCGCTGTAATAGCTTATGTTGAAAAACGGAGTAACCGCATGATACTGAACAAAAACCCCGTCACCCGCCAGATCTGGATTGGCTAGAAGGAACTTTGTATCATTACCCGCGTAATCGCAGTATTCTGAGCTGTAAGTCCTTTCTCCGTTCATCCATCCGGAAATATTGTTCCTGAGAGTCCAGTTTTCAGACCCGCTCTCAAAATCAATGTAATACGGAAGAGCCGAGGGTTCTTCCGGCATTACCTGAACCTGATATGAAAATGTTTCGCCTGTGTAAGTTCCCGAAAAAACTGCAGATATCTTATATGTGTATAAAGTTCCGTTCTCGACATCTTCATCGCTGAACGAACATGAATCCAGACCGCTTTTATAAATCATTCCGTTCCTGTAAATGTTGTAACTTTCAAATGCGGTCGATCTTGCTTCAGCACCTGTCCAAACAAGTCTGACTATCCCGTCTCCGGCATAAGCCGCGACATTATCGGGAATGAAAGTATTTTGATCAACAATGACGGACACTGAAGTTTTACCGTTATTTGTCATTACCGTACTGCCTGATGTATTATAATATCTTCTTCCTGTCGCTTTATCAACTACAGTTATTGAGATTATCTCTCCGTTATATCTGTTATATGAATCAGACTCATCTACCATAAAGAAGAATTTGAACGGCTGAGCGGGATCAATATTGTTGACAGTTTCGGTAATATCAATTGTGAATTCAATATATTTCGAGTCCTCATATCTGCCGCCCTGAGGGTAGAAATCTCCGCCCTGCCAGCTCATAAAAGGGAACCCGTTAGAAAATTCCGGCGCTGATGAAATCAGATCCTGAGAGCAGCCTGCGCTGATCCTGAACATATCCCTTCTGTCATGCTTCATCTTTATCTCGAGCGTGTATTCGGGATCGTAAACAGCCTGCGGATGAACCACATCGGCAAACGAATAGAATATGCCCCCGTTCTCGTAATTCTCAGC
>CALMWI010000484.1 GCA_937873545.1 uncultured bacterium
TTCTTGATTCCGTAGAGCTTGAAAAGGAGTATGATATTATGATAGAAGCGAAAATGAAGGACAAAGCTGTATTACAAATAATAAATAACACGAAGAAGGTTGTAAATGGATAAATATTTTGCAAACGAGTACTGGGTAGGTGTACTTGATAAGCTCGTCGGATGGACAATAAAAGAGATTCCTGTTCTCATAGTCACTCTGATAATGCTTTTTGTACTCTTAAAGCTTGAAAAGTATCTTGTAGATCAGCTCAAAAAATTCCTTCTTTCCAAAAACAAGGATGAGGCTGATGAAAGCCCGACAGCTAAACTAGAAAATGAAAAGCGCATTATCACTCTTATGGGAATTGTCAAAAGGCTGGGAAAGCTTGTGATCTGGGCGATATTTATTATGGTTCTACTAAGACAGCTCGGTATCGATATTGCTCCAATACTTGCTGGAGCAGGCATCGTGGGACTGGCAGTCGGATTCGGTGCGCAGGAGCTGGTAAGAGATTTTATCTCCGGCTTTTTTATGCTTATGGAAGATCAGATAAGAAGGGGAGATTATGCGATGATCAACGGCGTTGACGGAATGGTTGAAAAAATTGAATTGAGAACCATCACCTTAAGAGATATGACAGGCACTGTCCATATAATCCAGAACGGAAAGATCAATTCTCTTGCGAACATGACAAAGGAATGGTCGGCGATAGTTCTTGAGATCGGTGTAGCTTATAAGGAGGATGTGGACAAAGTGATTAAAGTCATGAGAGAAGTAGGAGAGGAACTTGCTTCGGACAGCGCACTTAAAGATCAGATAATCGAACCTGTAGAGATCCTCGGTCTTGACAAGTTCGCAGAAAGCGCTATTATTATTAAAGCAAGGATCAAAACAGTTCCTCTTTCGCAGTGGGCAATAGGAAGAGAGTACAGGAAAAGACTAAAATACGCTTTTGAAGAAAATAAAATTCTTATTCCGTTCCCGCACACTACGGTTTACTGGGGCGAAGGCATAAATCCGCTAGATCTTAATGTAATTAAAAAACAGGCATAAATATGAAATCAAAACTGGAAAAAATAATAGACAGATCTCTGCTTGATCACCTTCAGGGTAATTCTCTAAAACTTGCAGAGCTGATGATAAACGATAAAGAGATCGAGATACTTCAGGATTATGCGAACACTGTATCTATCACAAGGCTGAATTACAATGATCACGGTCCTGTTCACATGCGTAAAGTGACCGCAAATGCAATGAAGATCATGAGTATAATGAACGAAGCCGGTATAAAATTTAATACAGAGACCGAGAATATGCTGTCTTTCGAAGACTGCAAAACTGCCGTATTCATGGCTGCATTTCTGCACGACATCGGAATGAGTATAGGCAGGGACGGACATGAAAGGATGACGATCACTCTTACTGAAAATAAGATAGAAAATCTTCTGAAAGAGATTTATCCCGGCGATCTCAAAAAGCAGCTTGTAGTCAAATCGCTTGTATTTGAAGGCATTATCGGTCATATGGGAACCCAGAAGATCCACTCGCTCGAAGCCGGCGTTGTTCTTGTAGCCGACGGCTGCGACATGGAGGGCGGAAGAGCGCGCATCCCGCTGATCATGGAATCAGGCTCGAAAGTAGGGGACATCCATAAGTATTCATCCGCCGCTATCAAGAAAGTATATATTGAAAAAGGAACGGAGCTGCCCATAAAAATACAGGTGGAAATGACAGAATCGGTAGGTTTTTTTCAGATAGAGGAAGTGCTGATGAAAAAGATCAACATGAGCCCGGTTAAAAAATATATCGAACTTTATGCGGGTGTTATCGGGCAGGATCTGAAAAGATATTTATAGTGGTGAGTCGATTATTTTAGAATAGAATCTATTATTTTTCTGAGTTCCGGGACGCTCTTTTCAATTGTGTCTTTCGCAATATTTATATTTACGCTTCCGTAGTCATGTGCCAGAATATTCCTGAACCCGTAAGCCTGTCTGATAGGAAGAACTCTGATATAATCAGGATTTTCCATTTTATTTAAAGTGTCACCGATCTGCTGCATGCACATCATGATCGCATATTGACCTTCAAAATCATTAAGTACATTTTCAAGATTGCCGTGTCTCTCAATTATCCTTGAAATATCTTCAATATATTCTAAAACAGTCTCGAGTCTTGCGATATCTCCGGAATCAGACATTGACGACCTCCGGTAAAATATATTTCCGTGCGACTTTTCTTAAGGCACTCTTATCGGCAATATCTGCTTTTACATTAAGAGATTTACTAATTTCCTCTTTAATTTCATCTAACCTCAAAATAGCATCCCAGCCAATATATTTTTTCAAAAACATGCTGTCTAATTCGTATAAAATATCGATATCACTTTTATCGGTCTGTTCGTCTCTTACATAAGAACCAAATATTCCCAATATGACAAAACCTTCCTGTTTATATATTTGGCTAAGAGTTTTTACTTTATCATGTATTTTGTTATCCACAGCAGATCCTGAATTTCATATAGTAAATTTATAAAATAAATGAATTCAAGTCAAGCAAAAGGTTCTAACTGAAAAATTGAGAATTAACTTGATTAAAAAATAAAAAAACATTTAATTTCGTTTATCAAAATAAAGGTGAAGACAATGGCTACAGATAAAGATTTCGCTGATTATATTATGGAACAGCTCGCAGGCGCGGGCGATGTCACCTGCAAGAAAATGTTCGGAGAGTACGGAGTATTCCTTAACGGCAAGATGGCTGCGATCCTCGCGGACAATCAGCTCTTCATAAAGCCTACAGATGCAGGAAGAGAATACATCGGCGAACCTGAAGAAGCTCCGCCATATCCCGGTGCGAAAAACTATTTCCTGATAGACAATACCGATGATCCCGACTGGCTTGCTGAACTTGTCAAGATCACCGAAAAAGAGCTTCCGTTACCGAAGCCGAAGAAGAAAAAATAAAGGATAAGTTATGAAGAAATACTTTTTGATCGTTTTATGCGTGATCGCGCTATTTTTGATCGCGGGTTGTACGGCTGGTGCGAACAATGTTGTTAATGTTCTTGATGTGACTCGCGAACCTGTAGGTTTCTGGTACGGTCTATGGCACGGATCTATTTCACCGATCACTCTTGTGATATCGTTGTTCAGCGATAATATCGGGATGTATGAAGTGTATAACAACGGCGGCTGGTATGATTTCGGGTTTCTGCTCGGTGCAGGCGGAGTGTTCGGCGGCGGGATAAAAATTGTATTATAAAGG
>CALMWI010000485.1 GCA_937873545.1 uncultured bacterium
CTGCTTCTTATGTATTTCGACAGAATTGTCAGCAAGCGATATTTCGTTATACGGCTTTGGGTCAAATCCTTCGAGCGATATTCCATACTTATTAAACACATTGATTACAGCCTGTCTAAGCGAATCTGAACTGTGCTGAATAGTCTGTATCTGTGCAGTATTTTCAGCGCGTTCTTTATAATAATAACCGTCTTTCTCATTCACTAAGAACTGAATATAGTCAAGCGGGTGCATCGCTGTAAAACGATCAGGAAATGGTATCTCTCCGCAAATATTAATTATATCGGACGGTTTCAATTCTATCTTGATTATTTTCAGTAAAGTTTCAACCTGTTTCTTTTCAAGTTCCACTCCAGAGCCGTTGAAGAAGTCGCTTATCCGAAGAGAATTCGGATTCCATTCTCCGAGAATTGTCCGGGTTCTTTTCAGCACTTCATTATTCTCTATAATCTGTGGCTGATCTTTTGCATTAGGTCTAAGCGGAAGCATAACCGACAAATTGTCCGAAAATTGTCCGAATATTTTACCTTCCTCAGCATCGTTACTGATAAGGTTTTTATACTTGCCTTCTAACAACGCTACAATCGCATTTTCGACAGTTGTCTTACCTCTTGCGTTCTTCGCTTCGATCACAGTGACTTTCCCGAATTGAACTTCGAGATGTTCGTGCAGTCCGGTATTGTCGAGAATCAATTTCTGTAAATTTACTCTTTTCATTTCGACCTCGCTATTTCTAAATCCGCTTGTTCGTATTCATTTCCTGCTTCATAAATTATGCAGGTCATTCGTTCAAGCTTGACGATATTTTCAATAGAAATATTCGGTCTTGCGAAATTAAACGGCTTCCACCATAAGCTGACTGTTGACTTGGTTACTCCGAGTTCTTTGGCAAGAAATGTCACAGTACGAGATGTGTCAAGTTCACACCATTTCTTTACTTCCGCCAAAAACTTCAATCTGTTTTCGTAACATACTTTACTCATTTTTTATCTCCGTTCTTTAAATAATCTATCAATACCTGAATCGAATTTTCATCAATCGCTTTCTTGCAAATATCAAGTAATTTATAATGATTATCAGCAAGCTGATCTATCGCTTTTAACATTTCAGTCATGTCTAATTTATCCATTCGACACCGCCTTTACTTTGTAAGGCAACATGAATTTATAACCTGCGCCTGCCATAGGCATCCCGAACAGAGTATAAGGCAACTGCATCACATACTTTGAGCATCCTATCAATGCCTGTTTCGATTTACTTTCTTTTTTACGCCATATTACTCTGTGAAATTCAATCTGAGTGTAATCAGGCTTTTCGATTCCATCAGAGCGTCTTATCGCTCCAGTAGCATTGTGTCTTTCGTACATTTAAACCTCCGTTTATTTATTTTTTTTCATTATTTGTTTATACAAATCCTCTAAGGCATCTTTTGTGAAAAATTTAAGATCGCCGCCAAATCTTACTGCGTAATCCATACTTCTATGATATACTTTTTCATCGTCTAATATATTTCTGACATGAATCATTTTAATATCCTGCATTTTACTACCTCATTTTATCAATTATTATTTTTATTTCATTAGCCATATCAAAAGGATGGATACAAGAATCTCTATACGCTATACTTTTAATGTTGCCACACAATTCGCACTTTGCCTCCAATACCATATCATCATAAATTGCAATGCGATTAGCTCCCCAATTGTAATAACCGTATTGTCTATCTTCTATATCCCATTTCGTAATTCTATAACACCCTTTGCAATTCAGACATTTTGGAAATAAACTTTCTAATTGTGGAATTTCTATTGATTCATCTACTACTAATTTTCTAATCCTATTGACCATATTCCTATTTTCCATAAATTCCTCCGTTTTAACTTTACTCAAATTTAAGCAATAAAAATCTGTTTGTCAAGATATATTTTCGGTAAATAAAAAAGAGCTACATTTCTGTAGCTCTCAACGGAGGATTTATATGTGCAGTGAGGACTGCCGACTATTCGAGAACATCCACCTTCATAAATGCAGAAGGATCTCCCCAAAGCAGAGTTTTCGACCTGTAATACACATTCAGTATTTCGCCCGGTGCAGGTACATCGGTTACGATAGTGTAAGGCGAAGTTCCGCTTGATTTTACATTGTCCTGATCCAAAAACTTCAAATTGATAGTTTTGAAATTTCCTTTCGTATTATCAATTATACGGATCGTGTCAGCAGCAACAGCAACCGCAGACGAAGCCGTCCAAGTTACCGCGCCAGCAGCTTTAACCCATGTATAATAAGTCATGTTATCATTGACTATTCTGATAGTATTATTTCCGAATCCGATCAGATAATCAAATCCATCCATTCTTATCCAGTTCTGATTTGCAGGAAGTGTACTTACGATTAACGGAGCAAGAGCCGCAAAAGCAGTGTCCGAAGCCACAACAACGATGTTGCCGATATTCATGAAATGCTTTTTATTCGTATTAGTCTGACCCTGTTTTATCAGTTTAAGCAGAGATGCGTAAATCATCTGAGCTGTGTGTCCTGATCCATTCCAAGTCTCTACAAGAGTAGTGTTGGTTTTATCGTAAGAATAAATAGCGGCACTATTACCTGACAGATAATAAGTCTTATAGTTTATCGAATCGCCGTCATTTACGACAATACCCTGCTCGTCATAAAGCGGATATGTTATAATACCGTCTGAGAAGAACTGATGAGCCTGATTGATAAACAGATTTTTTTCGTGAAGCAGGAATGTTTTGAGACAGCCCGCAGTAATCTGTGTCGGGCTTTTCGACATTATAACTGACAGCTTATGCAGAGTTTCAGCATCATAGCTTTTTATCAGTTTTAACGGTTTAGGTTCGTATTCAGCGGCTTTTACAGTACCCGTACCGACAGGTTCGTATTTACCAAGCTGAGTAGAAAATTTTACGAGACTTATCGTTTCGATATGCTCGCTGTCATACCACGATAGAGCATTTGTTAAAACTCTGTCCTGTCCGAAAATATTGTCAGCAGCGTATGAATCAGGTATTCCCGTGATGCTTTCGATCATCTTAGGCATATACTTAGCCGCGTCAACATTTTTCTTAAAGGTCTCAATGTCCACTGATGTATAAGGCATAGCTTATTCTCCTTTTATATTGTTCTTATGTTTTTAGCGGTTAAGTTCTTTCTCAGGGTTTCAAGTCCTATCTCGCCTGTAAGTCCGTCAAATCCGCATCTTCTGAGTTCTACATAGTCAGCTTCCTGAATAACAGTTTTAAAGTTTCCTGAATCACTGTCAAGCGGGTAATATATACCTACTATATTATCAAGAGCCGCGTCAACCGCGCCGTCATATCTGTCGTGAGATTCGACAAGATAAAGTATCGCGTCAGTAACATTTGTACAACCATTCGCAAGAGTTACACTGCCTGTTACTCCTGAGCTGTTAGATTCTGCAAGAGTTACAACTCCGCCAGTCGATCTTCCGCTTTCAGTTCCTGTACAAATAGCGTCACCTGCCGACCCGCCTGTAGTTTTATAAATAGTTACTACAGCGTCAGTAGTTCCTGTTATTCTCAGATAAACTGCCTGTTTTGATATTCCGCTCGTAACGAGATTCGTTGACAGAGCGTCAGTTACTCCGGTAAGAGTCCATGCGCTTCTTTCTGTATAAGAAGCTCCCGTGTCAGATACCTGTGGGTATCTTCTTACGATTATATCCCACAGAGCGGGAGTATAACCTGAGACCGAATTCATATTGATTGAAGTCGTCTTGTTTATTCTGCCGACTACATTAGTCGCATAAGAAAAATCAGTCATTATTTTCTCCTATTATATATTAGTTTTCCGATGTCGGCTTCTTCAGAACCTTTCAGTTCGTCTTCGATTTCTTTCTGCGCTTCATCCAATTCAGGATCATCACTCTCTACGAATGGTGCTGTTTCAATTTCTCCGGCAACGGGTTTTTTACCGTTATACAGATTCAAAACAGATTTCGCAAGCGCACCGAATTTATCTTCGGGTAAATGCACGGAATTTTCAAGCACTTCTTTTGCGATTGCTTCATTATCCTTACCGATGACTTTCAGAGTACTTTCGATAAGGTCTGATTTCCTTTTCGCTTCAGCATCTTTCGCGTCCTGTTCGATTTTAGCCAATTTCGCTTCGGCTTCATCTTTTTTAGCTTTCAATTCGGTTACCTGAAGATTTAGGCTGTCATTTGCAAGTTGCAATTCCGTCACCTTATTTTCAAGTTCCGTTACCTTTCCTGTTAAGTCAGGCATATTCGTCTCCTTGTTATAGTTATTCAAAAATTTCTTCGCTTCTATAATTTTATTAGTCAGTTTCGGATCTTTGGAAGCCGCAAGACTCATTCGGTCAATCGTTTCCTGCAATTCGATACTATCCCAAATCGCATCTGCCCAACCAAGCTTTACAGTTTTTTCAGCATCCATTGATGTATCTTCTTTGATAAATGCGCGGGCTTCTTCATAAGACATCGGAGTTCGTTTCGCAATCGCTTTCGCAAATATATCGTTTTCTGTCTGTACTGTTTTCAGAGCTTCTTCCAAGTCTTTTTCTCCGCCGAATCCTATATTCTGAACAGAGTGAGTAAACACTTCGGCTTTACTTCCGACAAGTCTCTTATCGCCGTAAAGCAATAACATAGCTCCGCAACTATAAGCTCTGCCCGTTGCTATTGTCGTAAACTTCATTCCTTTCGTCCGAAGATTATCCATGACATCTTCAATCGCATTCAGATCGGCAACATAACCGCCGGGCGAATTTATATACAGCGAAGTTTCGTCATAACCCTTCTCTGCTATATCGAGCATTTCCCGTGTCAGTCTTTCCGATGCAGGCTGATCGAAGTCTTCAAACATAAATATACTATTTTCAAGTGCCATTACCACCTCAATTTATTTATATATAATAAGTAATATCAGTTAAAAAATCAACTTGTTTTACTTTAATTTTATTTTGTATATTACAATATATCAAAGCATTATCCTCATTATATACTGTTCTTGAGTTTCATCAGCGTCAACATGAACGAAATATCGTTTCGGGTAAATCAGAATGCGATTAAATCCTGCTTTTAAAAGCGAATCTACAATAACGAATCGCTGTGTATCATCTATCGTAACGATGTCAACGGCAATGCCTCGTATATGCGGACTGTGCTTTGCACTTCCCGGCTGTTTATCATTATGTTGCTGACATCTATTCCATGAATTTATATTAAATGGAATCCCTGCGATTTCACGAGCTTTATTGATTCGTTCAAGAAATTCAGGCGGAGTAACATTATGACCGCAACCGCATTGACACGCTATTTCGCTTTCTTCAAAGTAGTTCATATTTCTACATACTCCATGAATTCGTCATCCCATTGATTTATCGTCCATCCGCAGTCCTGACATTCGACAAAAACCTCTTCGGTATCCATATCGTATTTTTCTTCAAACCGATCACTACTGCAATGAGGGCATGTATTCTTATCCACTTATAACCTCAGATTTTTTATCATACTTATCCCAGATGTCAACGGCTGCGTCAACTACGAAATACCCTGTCACGAAACAGAATGCCATAAGCAGAATTAACACTGCCCGAAACGCAGGCAGTGTCTTAATTTCGTACAGAGCATCTATGAAGATAAATAATTTATTAAACATAGCTACTCCTTATTTTTGAAGTCTGTCTTCTTGTAAAATTGATATTACAATATCCATTTTCTTATCAAGCCCGTGATAAAGTTCTTTTTGTGCTTTTTGTTCGTCACAAACTTTCTCGATTACGGCATCCTGCTTGTCAACTCTTGAATTGTCAGCTTTCGTAGTATTCAACCATGCAATCGAAACGAAAAGAGCCCCAACTAACCCCATGCTCACGAGTACTTCGACTGTTGTCTTCTTTTTCTCCGCTGTCATTTTACACTTTCCTTATCTTAGTTTTAGCTGTTAAATTCTGGGTCATCAACTATCGGAGCTACATACTCCACTATCGCATTCTGATTGCATACCTCTACGCAAGCACCGCAATCAATACACTTTTCAATGTCAATTCGATATATGTCGCCTGAAATTATAGCATTGTTTACACATTTCGCTACACAGTCGCCACAGATACTGCATTTATCATTTATAAATTTCATTTCCCTTTATACTCCATGATTATATTCGCTGTTGTATTTGTGTCAAACACGCCTTCTGTCGGAT
>CALMWI010000486.1 GCA_937873545.1 uncultured bacterium
AAAGCTGCGGTAAATGCGTTCCCTGCAGGGAAGGCAACAAAGTTCTGTACCAGATTCTGAACAAGATAACCCCCGGTAAAGGTGAGGTTGAAGATCTTAAAAAATTAAAGGATTTTTCCGAGGTCATAAGATCAGCGTCTTTATGCGGACTCGGACAGACATCTCCGAATCCTGTTCTATCTACACTGGACAATTTTTACGAGGAATATTATGAGCATGTGACAGAAAAGAAGTGCCGTTCTAAACACTGCAGAGCTCTTATAAAATATATAATAATCCCGGAGAAATGCGTGGGCTGCGGAGCTTGTAAAAGAGCCTGTCCGGCTGAAGCGATCTCCGGCGAAGTTAAAAAAATTCACCTGATCGACCAGGAGAAATGTATTAAATGCGGCGCCTGCTACCAGAAATGCAAATTCAATTCCATAATAATAGAGTAAAAATGCGGAGATCAAAATGGCCTGTCAAATAAAGGAAAATGAAATAAGAGAAAAAGTAATTGAGATCTGCAGCGAATTCAAAAATGATCCGAATGATCTGATAGCGATCCTTCATAAAGCGCAGAACCATTTCGGATTTCTTCCCAAGGAAGTTCAGGCTGCGATAGCAGAAGTTCTGAATATATCTTCAGCCAAAGTTTACGGCGTAGTCACATTTTATTCATACTTCACAATGGAACCGAGGGGAAAACACCCTATATCTATATGTATGGGTACCGCTTGTTACGTAAAAGGAGCTGAGAAAGTTCTCAAAGAATTTGAGAGTAAGCTTGAAATTAAGAACGGTCAGACTACACGCGACGGAAAATTTTCAATGAATACTTTAAGATGCATCGGAGCTTGCGGTCTTGCACCGGTGATAATGATAGGTGAGAAGGTTTACGGCGGGGTTAAACAGGAAGATGTTTCTAAGATAATTAAAGAATATGAATAAGAACCTGAGACAGAACGATCTGTTCGTCCAAACGGATAAACAGATGAAAAAAGTTAAGAAGTTCTTTAACAAAAGACTCAATAACTTTAAGGCTAAGATCAAAATATTTGTACCTATATTGCTTATAATAGTGTTTTCTGTATCGGCGATGACATTTTTTTCGGTATATCTTTCAAAAAACAACATTTACGACTCGATAGAAAATTATCTCAGCATTGAAGTCCAGTCCCTGATGAAAATGTTCGAAAGGGAATATGAACTCAAAATGGAACACGCTAAAAAGAATCTTAGAATCAGCAAGGAGCTTTTCAATCAGAAAGGTTTCAGGATATCAGATGAGAAAATCGATTTCTCTTTGATCAATCCCGAAACAGGAGAGTACGAAAAATTAAAAGTCAATAAATGGCTTTTAAATAAAAAAGAACTTCATTACAACTACGATTTTGTGGATAAGATCAAAGCAACTCTCGGATGTCAGGCGACAGTGTTCCAGAAAACAGAATTCGGATTCGTAAGAATATCTACAAATGTTCTGAACGATGACGGAAACAGAGCCGTCGGAACGGTCATCGGCTTTGATTCTCCTATATTTAAAGAGATAAATGACGGAAGGGATTATTTCGGAAGGGCTTATGTGGTTAACGACTGGTATATTACCGGATACAGCGCGATAAAGGATGAAAAAGGGGAAACGACCGGCCTTTTATTTGTCGGATCAAAAGAAAAAGATCTTCCCGAGCTTGCAGAGAAGTTTCGCGAGCTTAAGATCGGCAGGTCGGGCTATCCTTTCGTATTCGACGGATCCGCCAAAATGGTTATCAACCACAACGACAAGGGTTATGACTGGGAAAACATGAGTATTATTAAAACCATAATGAGCGAGAAAAACGAGCTTCTTAAGGATCAGTCGCATGTTAAAAGATTCGTTTCCGAAGTAGATAATGAGGAGAAGATAATCGCCTATGATTATTTTAAAGATTTTGATTTTTATATATGCGCCGCGGTAAATGAAAGCGAGGAGACCAAAGACCTGATAAGAGACCTGATTACAGCCTCTATTCTGATCAGCCTTCTAGTTGTGCTCGGTATTTCTATCATAGTATATTTTATTGCAATTGAAAAATTCCACGGCTATCTTCAGGCGCTTGAGTCAAGGGATCTTGAACTTGCCACAATGCAGGACGCTCTTAAGCATTCCGAAAAACTCGCTACGATGGGTCAGCTTTCAGCCGGAATCGCGCATGAGGTGAACAACCCGCTCGGTGTTGTTTTGATGTACAGCAACATTTTAAAGGACGAATGTGATCCTGATTCCGAAATATATAAGGACCTTGAAACTATAGCCACACAGGCCGGCAGATGTAAAACTATACTTTCCGGTCTGCTTAATTTCGCCAGAAAAAATGAGCTGAACAAATCGCGTGTAAAACTGGATGTTTTCTTTGATAATGTTAAAAAAAGCGTTATTCTACCAAAAACCGTAAATTTCTTCGTGACGCATGAAAATCCGCATTTTGAATTGGAGCTCGATGAAAACCAGATGATACAGGTTTTTGTTAATTTCATAAATAATGCGGTTGACGCAATGAAATCAGAGGGCGAAATAAGGATATCTACCGGTATAGACAAACAGGCGGTAATATTTATAGTTGAGGATACAGGTCCCGGCATTACTGAAGAAAATCAGAAAAGGCTGTTCGAACCATTTTTCTCTACAAAACAGATGGGCAAGGGTACCGGACTGGGGCTTGCGGTCGTTTACGGAATAATAAAAATGCACAGAGGAAAGATACTCGTAGAGTCTAATGCCGATTCATCAAAAGGAAAAACATTCGCCAGATTTATTGTTACTCTGCCAAAAAACCCTGAATAAAGGAATTGTGATGGAAGTGATAAACATACTTGTGATCGATGATGAGGAAGGAATCAGAGAATCGATTAAAAGAGCTCTGAGAAACTTCAAAATGAGCCTGAGCTATATTGAAAGCGATTATTCTTTTGCAATCGATACAGCGGAAAGCGCCGAGGAGGGTCTGGAAATGATGAAGGCGAAGCGGTATGACATCCTGCTTCTCGACAATCAGCTTCCCGGAATGCACGGGGTCGATCTTCTTAAAATGATGCATGAATCCCAGAGCGATATTCTAACAATAATGATAACAGCATTCGCGTCTATTGAAACAGCTGTGTCCGCGACGAAGAACGGAGCGTATGATTTTCTCACTAAACCGTTCACTCCTCAGGAGCTTAAGGATGCAATATTAAAAGCATCAAAACACTTCATTCTGACAAACTCGGCGAAAAAGTTCGAGGAGGAAAAGAAAAAGATAAGGTTCC
>CALMWI010000487.1 GCA_937873545.1 uncultured bacterium
TAGCGGATAAGATATTGAAATATACTGCGCCGTCTGCTGTTGCCGCCGGTACGATTATACGCTGCGATGTATATAATCAGGCTAATTTCACCTGTGTTCTAAGCATGAACGGAATTACTACGCCATATTTCGATAATATAGCCACTCTTAATTCGGCTGAAGAAATACTTGTATTTCAGGGTTCTGCGGCATCTCCGCAGTTCAAATTCGCGGTTACGGACGTCTATACGGGATGGGCTGTAAATGTGCCCTTAAGCGGTACTGACGGAGGCGGTCACGGATCAGCTTTACCTCCGGGATTAACGGACGATGTTACGGCTATGTCTCTGGCGACTGGAGCTACCGCGGTCGATAACTGGGCATATACAGGCGCGGTCACTGCGGCGACTGCTGCCGAATGGAAAACGAGGATAGGTAATCCAGCCAACTGGACAGGAGATGATGTGAATCCGACAATACCTGCCGGGCCTTATACTGTTACCGCTGTCGAGCCGGGTATCCCTCAAAATGTTACTGCAGCTGTTGACGGCACGAATCTGAGCTTATCATGGGATGCCGCCGTAAACGCTACATCATATAAAGTTATGGCTTGCGAAGATCCTTACGGTACATTCAGCGATATTTCTGCAAGCGGTATTTTTGCAGGTACTACATGGAACTATACTTATTCTGCAGTAAAAATGTTCTATTATGTGGTCGCTGTAGCGCAATAAAAGATTGTTAAACCGTAAAGAAATACTTGTCAGTTCCAGAAAATGCGTGCCTGAAGAGTATAGGGATATATCAGGTATCCACAGTTAATCCGCTTTCTGCGGGTGTGGAATGCTTACGGCGAAAGCAATATTCCTTTTCTTAAATTCAATAAGCTCCGATAAAAGTTTCAAAATTTTCGGGAGTAATTATTTCCGCGTTTTTTGCTTTATATTCCTGAATAAAGATTTCGGGTATTTTTTTCTTAGACATACTGTTCCATTTGAATTCATAAGCTGATATTAAACCGTCGGCCTCTTCAATGTAATCAATTTCCTGTTTGTCGTAAGTGCGCCAGAAAAACTGATTTACCCATATTTCATTGTATTCTATATATTTCTTTCGTTCGCTGATCAGAAAATTTTCCCAAAGAGCTCCTGTATCCTGCCTTAGTCCGATCTCGGAGAAATTATTTATAAGGGAGTTCCGTATGCCGTTATCATAGAAGTATATTTTTTTGCTTTTTGAAAGTTCCTTCCTCAGATTTCTGCTGAAAGCACCAAGCCTGAATATAACAAAAGCCTGCTCAAGAAGCTGAATATATTTCTCGACCGTTATTTTATCCAGTTCAACCATTTTACTCAATTCCGTATAAGAGACTTCATTCCCGACCTGAAAAGCCAGTGCGGTGAGGAGTTTTACTATTTTATCGGCTTTATTCAATCTGCCCCACTTCAAAACATCCTTATACAGATAACTGTTCAAAAGTTCGTTAAGTATCTTTTTCTCTCTTCCCGGCGAACACACGACTTCCGGGTAATAACCGAAAACAAGTCTGTGGTTCAGCATTCCGGATTCATTCAGCAGTCCGTTGTGAGCGGTCATTTCCTTATAGCTTATCGGATACATCTTGTATTCCCACTTTCTGCCTGTAAGCGGTTCATTCAGCCTGTTTGCGAGTTCAAATGCGGATGAGCCGGAAACTATCAGCTGAACATCTTTTATCAAGTCTGTGACCAGCTTCAGTTTTTTGCCAAGGTCTTCAATATTCTGCGCTTCGTCAATTATAAGAATTTTATTATCGCCGATAATAGCCTTCAGTCTTTCAGCAGAAATATTATCAAAAGCGGCCTGGGTTTGAGTTTCATCTCCGTCAAGCCACAGAGTTCCGGGTTTATGATAGAACATTTTTTTCAGCATCGTAGTTTTACCGACCTGTCTCGGTCCTAAAATTACCAGAGCTTTTCCTTTTCCGATCTGATCGCTGATTACTTTTTCAAGTTCTCTTTTTATCATAACTTGATCCACTTTTTATCAAATATAACCATTTAAGCATAAAATGTCAAATAAAATCACTGATTTAACGTAAAAAAGGTGAAAACAATCACTAAAATTAGCTAAAAACGGTGAAAAATATCACCGTTTTAATGTCGGTTGTCAAACAACTCAATTGATTTGCCGCCGGTACGATTATACGCTGCGATGTATATAATCAGGCTAATTTCACTTGCGTCCTGAGCATGAACGGAATTACTACGCCATATTTCGATATATTGCCACTCTTAATTCGGCTGAAGAAATACTTGTTTGTGCTTGATTTAAATTATATTTGCGGATAAATTTTATTCGGTTAATCGTTGCTCATCAGCCCGATAATACTGCTGCTTTTCAGATAGTGTCTTATTTTAAAATAAATGTAGATCATGCCTAAAAAGGTCAGGATCAGCGAAAGGATCAAAAATATATCAATATTGTAGTTTGTCTCGATCATTTTATTTATAATTGAATCAGGCTTAGAAACAAGCATTAGTTTAATAAGCATAAAAGATAACCCAGCGCCTGTGATCAGTCCGTAGATTATATGTTTTGCGTATTGATAAAGCCAGATCACGATAATATCTCTGTAATAGGCTCCCATAGCCATCTGGATGCCGATCTCTTTCTTCAGGTAAAGCAGCATGTATCTTATCTGATTCTGAACGAACATCACTATCACGAGCAGTATGAAGGCAACCGGCAGGAATAAGAGATAATCAAGCCGAGACAAATATTTATTTATCGTTCTGAAAATATCATTTTCATTTTCAACGATCCTGTAGCCTTTTTTTTCTATGATCTCGGAAATTCTGAGCATATCGGAAGATGATCTGAAATAAACTTTTATATTCGACATCGTTGTAGGGGTTCCTATGATCCCGGCTATATTTTTTAAAGTTGCTTCAGGCACTGTTAAACCAAGGAACGGCACTTCTTTATCCACTCCGATGATAGTCACTTTCATTGAATGAGTTTTTTCATTGGAAGAAAAGCTGTTCATTCCGATAACGAGGTCGAATTTTCTTCCTATCAGCACTTTTTCAGTAAGCTTGGGAAGATCATTGGCTGGTGCAAAGCTCGAGTTATAAATATCGAGCAGTTTTGAAGAAACAATAGCCCTGATCTCGGTCGTGTTCTTTTTGCTGTACCAGAGACCCTCGAACGGTCTTTCTTCGCCGAACAGCGACAGATCTGTTCCGTAGCCCATATCAAAAAGTTTCCCGCTTAAATGAGCAGGAGCATCGAGATTATAAGTGGGGCTTACTGAAGTAACTCCGTCAACTCCTTTCAGATACTCCAGATCTTTTTCACTAAGGCTGCCTTTGCCTAGCAGAGAAGGTGTGATGATCTTGAACATCGCGATATCCATTTCCTTCGGAGCGATCGTAATAAAAGTATTGTTCTCCGTGCTGAAGATCTTCTTAATTGTCGAATGAAATGTTGATGAGAAAGTAATTATAAAGAAAAGAAGGAAAAACATGAGCGTAAATACAATGTATATCTGGAACTTGAACCTCAGTTTGTTCTTAAAATATGATTCGGAAATATGTATCAGCGACGGTATTTTCATATATCCTTCAAATAAACAGACGGATTATAAGAAAATTTAACCGGATTTTCTACACAAATTTATAAATTTAAAATATAATCTGAAATTCGTTCCGAATTTGTTTATATTGTAATATCTTAACTACAAAGCAGGAAGAAGAAATGTTAAAACAAAGACTAGACGGAAGAGGAAAAAATATTCAGCTGTTATACTGGTTTGGAGTAATGGTGTTTATCCTGGCGGCTGATTATTTTGCCGGCCCTTACATACAGTTCCCTGTAACATATATTATTCCAATAGCTTTGGTATCATGGCACAACGGAAGTTTCTGGGGATATACTTTTACAGTAACCATGTCCCTGATGAGACTCATATTCAACATGTTCTTCTGGACATTTCCCTGGACTTACTTGGAAACCTCATTGAATTTCATCGTCAGCTTAGCCGTTTTTGCCCTGCTGGTTTCACTATTCGATAAAGTGGCAAAGCATAACAGGGAACTGTCGAATAAAGTAGAGGTTCTAAGCGGACTTCTGCCTATCTGTTCGAGCTGCAAGAAGATAAAGAACGACACGGAAAACTGGGAGCAGATAGAAAGTTATATCACGAAAAAAAGCAGCGCTTCTTTTACGCACAGTCTCTGCCCGGATTGCAAACAGAAACTGTACGGAGACGCGATCCAGAAATTAAAAAATGACAAACAAAAATAAAATTTTATTATCTTGACAGTCTATTCTGACTGGTTTCGTATATTTATTTCAAAGTATTTACTGTGTAGAAAGAAATTAAAATATCGGAGGATAAAATGAAAAGGGTAATGTTTTTATTATTACTGGTGGCATGGAATTTGCTTTTTAGCCAGGATTTTACAGACATCGTCGCCGGGATGACAGGGACAAATAACGGATCAGCAGAATGGGGAGATTATGATAACGACGGCGATCTTGATGTGTTCGTATCCGGTGAAACGGGTTCACTTTACATCTCAAGGATATACAGGAATACAAACGGAGTGTTTACTGATATAAATGCCGGTTTAACCGGCGCTGTAATAGGTTCTTCAGCATGGGGGGATTTTGATAATGACGGTGATCTCGATATAATCGTTTCCGGTTCTAACGGGACTGTCAGGGCTACAAAGATCTACCGGAACAACAATGGGGTATTCACAGACATAAATGCCGGATTACAGGGTTTGTGGTACAGCTCTGTAGCCTGGGGAGATTATGACAACGACGGAGACCTTGATATTCTTCTTACAGGCGTTGAAGGATCAACTTATTATTCTTTGATCTACAGGAACAACGGAAGTAGTTTTACCGATATAGGGGCAGGACTTACAGGCATGTATAACGGATCGGCAGCGTGGGGAGATTACGATAAGGACAGCGATCTGGATATTTTGATCACAGGTACAAGTGCTGCAGGGGACAGATCGATAATTTACCGAAATGATTCAGGTGTATTTACAGAAATAAGCGCAGGATTACAGGGTGTACATTACGGTTCGGCAGAATGGGGTGATTATGACAGCGACGGCGATCTTGATATTCTTCTGACAGGGCAGTACAATAGTGTGAATTATGCTGTAATTTATAATAATGCCATCGGGGTATTCACGAACATCAATGCCGGACTGACCGGGGTATGGCAAAGTACGGGAGAATGGGGTGATTTTGACAATGACGGCGATCTGGATATAATAGTTACGGGAACGAGCGCGTCAGTAAGATATTCAACAGTTT
>CALMWI010000488.1 GCA_937873545.1 uncultured bacterium
CTTGCTGAAAAGGCTCGGTATCCACTTTTTCCGCAATTTCGTTTGATCTCTCGGAAAATCGTAGTCCGATGCCTTCCCAATTCAGTTGCGATCTCTGTAATTGTTCTTCCTGTTGCCAGGCATCTACTGATTTCTTCTCGTTCGTTGTTTGTTATTCTTCCATACATTGTTTGCATACGAATGATTTTATCTCCTCATCCGTTGCACTAAATATCTGACACCTCATTTTTAAACTTATCTGAGTAGTTGCGTAGATGCTTTTTAATGCGATATAACATCTCTTATCCTAATCCTACCGGCTTGTCGACCTATTGCCATCAATAATCTATTTATATGCGCCTATCTCGGGTCGTATTCACTGTTATATTTCAAGTGACATAAGGGTTAAACTTTTCCAAAACCAACTTGATCTTTCGCTATTTCAACAACCCTTCTACCCTAAGATATTCAATAAACTTGTCATGAATCTGCGCATCTCGTTTTCTAATATTTGCTTCGGAAAAGTCTTTCAGTTTCGTCAATTGACGGTACTCTGCAATTATACTTGCAGCGTGTTCCTTTCCCTTTGCATCAGTATATCCGTTGTAGTACTTTGTCTTGTCTTCGAACCTGTAATCTGATGCACGAATGTTAATAGTTTTCTCAAGTAGTATCTTATTGCCAAGTTCCTCAAGCATTTCAGGATTTTTGAGTTTGTTTTCCTTGATATGTCTCTGTTTAGCATAGATATGTTCGATGTCAAAGACGCTGTTATCAGATAATGGCCTTTCTTGTCCATCAAATGTAAATGCATACCATGTAATCAGTGATCGGGTTACCGTCCTGTTGTTTGTAAACTTGTAGTTATCCAGCACTCTTCGAATGTGCTCTTCATCAAATTTGAAATCAGAAAAATCACAATCCTTTTTGCCATAGATTTTAATCATCTCTGGATATACAGGTGTACGGAGAGCATTTACACCCGGATTCGTGATTGCGTATGCAAATATAAAAGCTGTAATCCTGGATAAGAAAGCTGCAAAAGCATTATTTTCTACAGTGTTTTTATTGTTTTTGTAAGACAAAAAATATACTGAGGTAAGGTATTCCCACATGCTATTAGGTGCGTATTTCAGCACGAAAAGCTTTTTTAATACATTTTCTGAAAAGCGCTTTGCATCTTGTTCTGCCACAGATTTCCAGAAATCAAGCAGAATCATTAAATCATCTATCGTATGCTCCGTGAGAAGTCTCCGATACTTATCATATTCATAGAATTTGCGTAACGCCTCCGTTGAGGAAGATTTAATGCCTTCAGAGGCTCGGATGAAGTACATGTATTTTGTGAATAGTTCATCCATCGGAGTACCGGTGATTGGATGAAATATGTCCTCTGTGATAGAAGATAGTTCTTTCCAATTGTCGATAAAATCGCTCTTCGTCCCTTTCTTCTCGTAGTATTTATAAAATTTAGCTTTGAAGATATCGGCATCCGCAAGAGGTAAACCACGATCATTCAGCGTAGA
>CALMWI010000489.1 GCA_937873545.1 uncultured bacterium
AGAATTTTTTAAAGGAACGGAACCGGTTGTTTCAATTTCCTGAGCAAGGGTTACAAAAGCCGCAATAACCATTATAAATAAAACTATTTTTTTCATAATAATTCCTTTTTTGTTATGTTTTAACAGCATAATACGCAATTTATGAGATTAAAGCAAATAAAAAGGGCGGAAAATTTACCGCCCGGATACTTTAACTGCATGAGATTCTAGTAAACTGCCGTTACAAAGTAGAATTTTTTATTTCCGGCAGGCACAGTGGCAGTCCACGAATTCGTCGTCACATTTTCATCTTCGCAGAACCATGAAGAATCATAGTGGTCTTTGTACGGGTCGTCAGATGAGAATACCCTGTAATACGCTGCAGAAGGTATAGCATCCCAGGTTATGCTGACATTCGTTCCGTTGTTCGTGAAACTTGTTATGTTAGGAATTTCAAAAGTTCCGTTGTTTACATAAACGCATTTTGAAGCTCCGTCGCCAGTTTCGCAGTAGAAAGTTCCTGTGTAAGCCAATGTTACCGGAACTAACCATTTTAAGTTCTGTAAAGCCTCGTTTTCGAAATCAGGATTTGATCCCTGTATAGGAGTTTTATTATAACGCCACTCGTAAGGCCCGTTGACGATATTTGTTGTAAAATATGTTTCCGGGCAGGTAATCGAGTAACCGTATCCAATCGAAACATGCTGGTGCGCATCTCCGTTCAGATCAAGTTTATTGTTCGTCCATGTACCGTGGTTCGAAATATTCCCTTTTGCCTGAATATTCAGCCACCAGCCTTCCGGATTATCCTGAACCGTACCTACATTCCTGAAGTTACCGTTTATTATAAGATCAATAAAAGAGTCGGGTTTGTTCTGCAGATATCCGGTATTTAGTATTTCTCCCTCAAAGACGACATTAACATCAAGATCCGTAAAGCCGTTAAGCATAAGGTCTCTCAAAGTTGAGTCTTTAATTTTCGCTGAGTTGCTTAAAAACACATAACTTAAAGCAGGATCGGCTTTTATTTCAGCGTTAATTACCAAACCGCCGTTGATATCAGCATTATACCCGCCGGTCAGATCTAGAGGACAATTCTGCATGTCAATAATGCAGTTTAAAAAAATAAGATCAGACCCAGCTTTAATCCCGCTGCCGTTCATGCAAACAATATTTGAGGAAGCTATCGGATTGACGTAAGCAGTTGAAAGGTTTTGGACAGAACTTCCGTAAAAATACAGATAACCGTTGGACCATGTTCCCTTGTTGTCAATACCTGAACCGACACAGAGTAGATCCAGTCTGTAACCGTAAGGATTATTCCTGACCGTACCGCTGTTTGTTAAAGTTCCATAGACATTTATAGATGTGTTCCAGTTTGAACAATTCTGTAGAGTACCGATGATTTCAGTATGACCGTAGAGCGATAATCCGCTGTAATCTACTTCAACTGTTCCTGATAATGTGAAGTTTGTGATAGAGCAGGCTGAAATATACGCCCCGCTATTCATATCAAGATACGAAACAGCTTTTGTCTGGGGATCAGCAATTAAAGATACCTGGTAAATATAATAATCATCCATATACAAACTGCGCCCCCCGGTAAAAGAGAAGGGATTATTAAAAAATTCTACTCTTGAGTTGAGATAAATATCAGAAATTGCCTGTATTCCGGCTGTGTTATGTGAATAGATCACGAAATTGCTGAAATATTTCCCGTTTGCGCATGAAACATTCTGAACAGAACTTCCTGAAAAGTTAAGTACCAGGTTGTTAAAAGTTCCTTCATTATACAGGTTCTGGCCGTTAAAATCAATATATAAGAAGTATACGCCGGAATTATCTGTAACAATTCCTCTATTCTCGAAATCTCCGTTTATCGTAAGAGTATATGTATATGAAGAAATGTTACGCATTGTTCCTGAATTGATGATTTCGCCTTCGAAAATATTTCCTTCATGCACATTGGTCATTCCGGTTGAATTTAGATTTTTCAATACGCAGCTCTGAATATAACTTTCTCCGGTCATAAATAGGTTCGAAACAGCTTTGCCTTCAGAATCACCTTCGATATAAGCCATATAGAGATAACCTCCGTCAATATTCAAGTTTCTTCCGTTTTTAAGGTTGATCTTATGATCGGAAAACTCGATCGCGGAGTTAAAAAAATACAGATCAGAATCTGCCGACAAACCGTTAGGATTCGTGCAGTATATATATTGAGGGCTTAATGGAAAGTTATAATCTATTATTAGAGAATTAGCGTTTTCAGAGCCTGAAAAATACAGGTATGAAGGCGAAAATGTTCCGTTGTTTTCAAGAGCATTGTAGCTTTTGAAGCTGTAGTTGGTAACATCGCCGGAATTATAGAAAGTGTTATAAGATTCAATACTGAGATGATACGGGTCGTTATTGGCAATAGTTCCTTCGTTGCGGAATGAGTCGTAAGTAAAAAAAGTTCTGTGCGCATTAACAGCCGCGCTAATCACTCCGTTATTTACTGTGCTGCCTTTGGCGGCCACATTATACGCTGTGAGTATAACTCCGGTGAGAGACAGGTCTGTTAAATCAGATTCATTAATGTATGCACCTCCGGTCATGTGCAAGAAAGAAACAGGAGGATATACAGGCTTTCCGGTCAAATCGCCGTTGTTAAGATATCCGCTTTCTAAACTGATTCCGTATCCGTATGAAAGATCGAGTCCCCCTCCCGAGATAAATGTAATTGAAGAGCTGTTGAAATAGAGGTCGGAAACAGCCTTCAAGGGAATCGGGTTCTGAATATTAAAGTTTTGGACTCCAATCGGAGATCCGGGATCAGTATGAACTGATTGAATTGAAGAACCATTCATATTGATATCTCTATTAGTAATAGTTCCGGTGTTAGAGAGATTACCGCTGCAGAAAACATAGAGCTGATAACCAATAGTCTGATGATTCCGTATCGTACCTTCATTTATTATATTTCCATTAACAGACAGAGACCAGTTTCCGTTATAAGGCTGAATAACTCCTCCCGGGAAAACATGCAGATCCTCGTTCAAAGTTACATCGCTTGTAAGTTCGTACAAACCGGTAACATCCAGCGCAATTAGATTCGTTACAATTGCAGTTGTCAGAATTGCTGTAATTTTCTTGAACATAAAACTACCCTCTTTTTAATTTTCTCCTACACGATAGTGCACAATAATATTGGTGTTCACTAAGAAAACCATCTTTATCAATATACTGCCTTCACAACATAGAACTTTTTACTTCCGACAGGCGTGCCTGACCATGAATTCGTCGTTGGTTCTGCTTCCAGAGTCCATCCTGTATCTGAATATGGATCCAGACCGGAAAATACTTTATATGATGAAGCTGAAGGAATATTATCCCAAACTATACTTACGAGAGTTCCGTTATTACTGAAGCTTGTAATGTTCGGTATTGCGAAGACACCGTCGTTAACAAATATCTTTCTTGTCGGTCCGTCCCCGGTCTGGCAGTAGAATGTTCCGAATTTCGAAGAACTGAGCGGAACATTGAAAAGAAGCTGGAATGTAGTCGGCTGCGAAAAATCCGGGTCTGAAACGCTTATAGCAGAATTATTATAATACCATTGCCAAGGTGAATTTACAAGCTCAGATTCAAAATATATTGCAGGACATGTAATATTGTTTGAATTAAGAATGGATATCTGCTGGTCGGCTGTTCCGTTCATATAAAGGTAATAGTTGCTCCATGTACCGTTATTCTCGATATTGCCTTTAGCTTTAACTGTCAGGTTATAACCGTCAGGATTGTCCGCGATAAAAGATTCATTGCGGAAATCTCCTTCAATATTCAGGGTGTACCAGTACCACGGATGATTCTGAATAACACCGTAGTTCGTAAGCGGGCCTTTGAGTAGATTGGCGTTATCGACCACCAGTATCGTGTCTCTAAGATCGACTTTATCTATGACGGTATTCTGCATATAGCAACCGTTTTTCATGCTGAGAGAGGATGTTGATTTTGTCTCAGAACCGAGAATGTTTATCCTGTTAAGGTATCCGCCGTTCAATGTAAGATTATAGCCTGCTGTAAGGTCGAGCGTGTAATCTGTAAAATTTACCCACGAGTTCCTTAGAACGACATCGGACAAAAGTTTTACGCCGTTAGGGTTGCTGCAGTTAAGATAATAAGATTCGAGAAGGTTTCCGTTCAGGCAGGTCAGATTCTGCTGAGATGAAGTTCCGTTAAAATACAAATACTCATTATCCCATATTCCGTTGTTGATCAGATTACCTTTTATGTTAAAAGTGAGATAATATCCTGATCCGGGATTGTCCCTGACGATCGAATTGTTGATAAAATCGCCGTTGACATTAATTGTGTACCAGTACCATGAATGGTTCTCTACGATTCCATTATTGACGATCGGCCCGTTGAAAACATTCGCATTATCAACTATCTCGATCTCGCCTGTAAGCGTAAGCTGATTCAGCTCGGTATTCTGCATATAACAGCCGTTCGTCATGTTCAAATATGAAACTGCTTTACCTGATGAGTCTCCGAATATCTTTACTCTGTTCAGATACCCGCCGCTGAGAGCCAAATCATAGCCTCCGGTAAGATCAAGAGCATAATCGCCGAAATTCAGATATGAATTCGTAAATTTCAGATCAGATTGTGCGATAACTCCTGCAGAATTCGTAGAACTTACATAAAAAGCATTAATGCCGTTAGTTGCGGAACATGTTACATTCTGTGCTGAACTGCCTAAGAAATACAGATAATCATTATACATCAGCCCTTCGCATAAGAAATCGCCGTATGCATTGAATAAATAGTGGTTTAATACACCGTTGTTGGTAAAAACACCGTTTGAATTGACATGCAGCAGGTAGGGATCGTTGTTCCTGAAAGTTCCGTTATTGAAAAAAATACCGTTAATAGTTAGTATCCTGTGCCCATTTACGGCAGGCATAACATCACCGATATTGATCGAAGTACCGCTGATTATCACATCATTCTCAAGCTGGAAATAACCGATCAGATAAAGGTCGGAACAGGTAGAGTTGTTTATTCTTGAATCGTTTATCATTTCCAGATACGAAACGGGAGTGATCCCTGTTTTACCGATAACATTTCCGTCAGTCATATAGCAGTTGTCCAGTTTTACCCCGTATCCGCCTCTAAGATCAAATCCGCCTGCTACAAAGTCAATATAAGAATCTTTGAAATAAAGATTCGTCAGAGCAAGGATCGGATTCGTGTTGTTAATATATAAATATTCCGAACTTATCGGAGTTGAAGAAGATCCGACTGAAATCCGCTGTTCGATCAAACCGTTCAGGTTCGTCGTATAGTTCGTCAGGGAACCGTTATTGATTATATTGCCTGTGCAGTTCACAGTAAGAAGATATCCTATAGAAGGGTAATCCTGTATCGTCCCTTCATTTATTATGTTGCCGTTAACGGTCAGTATCCTGTGCCCGTTATAAGGCTGTATCACTCCACCGGGATGAACATGAAGATCTTCGTTAAGTGTGACATCCCCTGAGTCCAGTTCCCAGAGTCCGTAAATATCCAAAGCAAGAAGATTTGCTGTAAAAACCGCGATTAGAATGATTATTATTTTTTTAGGCATAAATCCCCCCTGATTTTTAAGTTATTCACAAAATAAGCACAAAAATCAAAGAAATCAATAAAAAATATCAATTTTTAGAATTTCTAATTAAGCCCGCGGTTCTCGTCATCCTTCATCTGGGTAGTCCAGAGTTTATGATAAACCCCGTGTTTTTCAAGAAGCGCAAGATGAGTTCCCGTTTCGACGACTTTACCGTTCTCAAAAACGATTATCTTGTCAACATTTACTATTGTTGTAAGCCTGTGAGCTATAATAATGGTGGTTCTGTCTTTCATGATCTTTTCGATCGCGTGCTGTATGATGTTTTCTGAGATTGAATCTATCGAAGCTGTAGCCTCATCCAGTATCAGTACTTTAGGATTTTTCAGAAGTGCTCTCGCAATAGACAATCTCTGTCTCTGTCCGCCTGAAAGCTTAAGACCACGCTCACCGATGACTGTATCGAATTTGAGGGGCAGTTCATTAATAAACTCATAGATATTCGCGTCTTTACAGGCTTTCTCTATTTGTTCCTTTGTAGCGTTAAGATCGGCGTATTTCAGATTGTTCAAAATCGTGTCGTTAAAGAGCAGAGCATCCTGAAAAACGATGGAAATATTGTTCCTGTATTCATCAATATTGAGCTTTTTTATATCTGTTCCGTTGAATTTTACGGTACCTTTCTGAGGATCGTAAAATCTTAATATCATGTTGATAACAGTAGATTTCCCCGCACCGCTCGGTCCGACAAGAGCTACCGATCTGCTGTCTTCTATCGTAAGGTCAACGCCGTTTAAGGCGACCTTGTCTTTTTCCTTTTCATACTTGAATTCAACACCTTCAAATTCTATCTGCCCTTTGGAAGAATCGATCTTGTCGGGATTTTCTTCAATGACAAGCTCATCAGGATAATCTATGTACTCGTAGATCCTGTCTATAGAGACGAAGGCGGATATTACGAAGATCATAGTTCCCGAAAGCTCGAAAATAGGTTCAAAGAGATTTCTTACGAGCATAATGAAAGCGAGAAGAATTCCCAGGGTGATCTCATCTTTAATAAGCAGGTTGAGGCCGTAAACGATGATCGTTACATAAAAAGCATGCCAGAAAAGCGTTCCTACAACTTCGAACATACGGTTTGTTATACCGAGTTTGATGCTGTCTTTTATATACTCTCTGCTTTTTCTCAAATGTCTTGAAGCTTCATAATTCTCGTTGCCGAAAGCCATCACGATCTTGATGTTGGACAAAACTTCCTGCAGGTAACCAAGCAGACGGCCCCATTTCTCTGAAGTTCTTTTACGGTATTTTTTGAAAAAGTTCATGATTATAGTAACAAAAAAATACTGAAGAAGGATCAGGATAACTATAGCAAGCGTGATCTTCCAGCTGAGATAAACGAGCATTGTCAGAGAAAAGGCGACTTTAAGAAAGGCGTTGAAGAAATCAAAGAACGCGTCGGAAGCCAGGTATGAAACAGAACCTACATCGTTATTCATACGGGAAGTGATCTCACCGGAAACCCTTTTCGCATAAAAAACGGGCGATTTCAGCAGAAGCGCGTTGAACAGCTTTTCCCTTATATCCTTTCTTATATTGTACTGAAGGTACCATCTGATATAGATATGACCGAGAAAAAGACCGCTGTAAACCAGATACATCATAGTTATAATGAAGAAGAAAATATTCATTGATGAAAAATCTTTAAGTGGAATAACTTCATCAACGCAGTATTGGATAATAAGCGGCGGAAGCGTAATAAGAAGATTGCTTATTACGTCGAAAAAAGCAAGGCCCAGTATCAGCCACTTATACTTAGACATGAATCTGTAAAGCTTCGGCATTCTGGTGATCATCTGTCTGTAGGAAATATCGTATTTGTTGTGGTCTTTATCCTTCATGGCTGCTTGAATGGTTATTGTTTCCCCGTTTTAACTGTTCGTTCCACAGTCTTCTGTATTCGCTGTTCTCATCGTTAAAAAGCTCTTCATGACGGCCTACTTCTATTATCCTTCCGGCTTTGAAAACGAAAATTCTGTCCGAATCAACTATTGTTGACAGCCTGTGTGCTATAATAATTGAGGTCGGTCCGTCCATTACTCTCTTCATTGTTTCAAGAATTCTGCTTTCTGACTGGCTGTCTAATGCTGAAGTAGCTTCGTCGAATACTACTATGTTCGGATTTCTCAGAATGAGTCTGCAGATAGAGATCCTCTGTTTTTCGCCGCCCGAGAAATTCTTTCCTTTTTCCTCGACCATCGTATCAAGCCCGTTGGGAAGCTTTTTTACAAGCTCATCAAGAAGTGTCATCCGTACTACTTCCATAATTTCATCGTCGGAAACTTTCTTGTTGGCTCCATAAGCGAGATTTTCTCTTAAAGTGGCTACGAACATATCGGTTTCCTGAAAAACTACACCGATGTTTTTTCTGAGCAGCCTTAAACTGTAATCCTTCAGCGGTTTTTCATCAAGATAGATTTTACCGTTATCAGGATCATAGAATCTGAAGATCAGACTCGTGATGGTTGATTTCCCGCTGCCCGATTCACCTACGAATGCGACTCTTTCGCCCGAATTTATCTTAAAATTAAGATCAAAGAGAACCTGCTTATCCTTTTCATAAGAAAAGTTTACATTTTCAAAAACTATCTCGCCTTTTATGACAGCGTTTTTGATCGGATTATCAGCTTCGAGAACTTCGGGTTTTTCATTCAGGTATGCTTTAACCCTCTGAACACCCACGATGCTTTCCTGGAATCTGTTTATAGCCATTACAATACTGAATACAGGCCAGATGTACTGCAGCGAATACATCCACATCGTAATCAATTCGCCGATGCTCATTTTGTCTATCATTATCATGTAGCTTCCGATCCATAGCGTCAGAAGCGGTGTGAAATTTCTTAAAAGCATCGTTACGGCTCTGAGCTGGCTTCTAACGGACGCCACATTAAGCGCTTTATCAATTATCCTGTCCGATTTTTCAGCATGTATCCATTCTTCATACTTTTTCTGAACGAATACCTGGATAACTTTAATAAGCGTGATCCTTTCCTGAAGATATCCTATCAGTTTTGATTCTTTTTCCCTCGTCTCTATTATATCCTTATGCATCTGGCTGACCGCATAGAACACAAAAACCGATTGAATTACTATCATTATGAACATCGGCGTAGCAAGGATCGGATTTAAGTAAAATATCGCAAATGTAATGAATACGAATTTGGAGATGTTCGTTACCAGCGATATAAGCTCAATTGTGAGAATATTCTGAATTGCGGCGACATCAATATTAAGCCTCTCAAGTATTTCGCCTGAATGCCTGTCCGAATAAAATTTTAACGAAAGGGTCTGCAGATGTCTGAGCAGGTGGTTCCTTATATCGAAAGTGATCATAGAGCCCATATACGACATAATGTATCCGACTATATAATCTATGAAAGCCATTACGGACACGGTGAAAACTATTATCATTACCACGAAATTTATGGATTTAAAGTCGTGATTAGGCAGAAAGTCATCAATTATGACAGTGAAAGTCAGATAGGGAAGAGCCGTGCTCAGAATGTTATAGAATAACAGGAATAATACGAGCGCGAACAGCGATGTTTTATATGGTTTTACGAACTTGAATATGTAAAGGATGTCTTTCATGTCTAATTGATGTCCGCATATTTAACAACTCTTTCCCAAAGCAGATACAGGATCGGCAGATCTTCTTCTGTGATTATTACGGCCTCACCTGTAACGCCGGCATGAATGTATCTCTTTCTGCCTCTGTCAAAGAATTCCGTCGATGTCACTTCGATCTCTATCGGGTAGGCTATTATGCCGTTAAAAGTTTCCGTTTTGAGTCCGATCCGTTTAACTTTACCCTGAACGAAATCCTTTCCTCTGAAAGTGTCAACGTTAAAGTATGATGTCTGATCTTCTTTTATCCTGATTATATCGGCTCCGGATGCGTAACCGATAAAATCAATTCTATCGAAGGAGATAACATCACCGATCTTGTCGCCCTTATTAAAGAACACATTGAGACTGTTCTCAAGCCTGCCCGACATCAGTTTTCCGTCAGTTTTAGATACTATGGTAAGCATGTTCTTTCTTTTTGTAAGATAATCGAGCCTGTCCTGTTCAACATCAAGTTCTTTCTGCTTCAGTTTATAATTCAGAAAAGCTGATGCGTCGAGTTTCTGGAGCTGCTTGTTAAGCCCGTTCAGCTGGATCTCAATTGATTTTATCTCCATTTCGTTCTGCTTTACATTCAAATTAGCCTCTTCGAATTCATCCTTCGAGATTATCTTATTGGCGTAAAGGTCAGTTTTATCCTTCAGGATACTTTTGAAATATTCAGATTCTGCTAATTTTACTTTCAGCTGCTCTTTAAGCTTGGAAGTATCATAAGAGCTCAAATTCACATCAAGCTCCTTGATCTGAAGTATTTCCTGAAGTTCAAGTTTGTATATCGTGATCTTATTGTTCGAGTTCAATATTTCAATATCGATATCGTCATTCCTAAGCACAAGGATAGTATCACCGGTTAATACTTCACTGTTCTCTGTTTTATAAATTCTTTCAAGAAATCCGCTTTCCTCGATTATCAGAGGCGAAACATTCCTATAGGTAAAAGTACCGGGCACGATAACTTTTCTGTCTATGCGCATAAAAGTGAGTATAATGACCGTAAGCAACAGCAGGATCATCATAGCTACGGCAATATAAATGGATTTTTTTATTGTTATTCTCATCTTACTTCCGCCTGTTGTATATATTTAACTCTTTAAACAGTTTATTCATTTTCCTTTTGAGCGACAATTCGCTGTCATTCGTTTCAATTTTCAGATCGGAGGGCATTGAATCGTATTTTGCCTGCGCGGACAAACGGTTAAGCGCGGATATTTCGCTTATTCCGTCTCTTTTCATTAGTCTGTCAACAGCGGTTTGTTCCTTCGTATGAACATAAATAATACGGTCAAAGTATTTTTCTATTCCAAGTTCAACCAGCACAGCGCCTTCTGCGACAATGTCTTTACTTTTTTTTATTTCGGTCAGAAATTCCGCTTTGATGTATTTAAAAAATATTCCGTTCAGTTTATCAACGTTTTCTTTAGACTTGAAAACATGATCGGCAAGTTTTCTTCTCTGAAGTTCGCCGTCAACTATGAACGAGCTTCCAAAAGTCTTCGATATATCTTCAAGTACAGAAGGGTATTTTTTCAGCACATTTCTGCCTATCTCATCAAGGTCAATACGGTAAAACCCTTTCTCGACAAAGAAATTCGCAACTGTTGTTTTTCCGCTTCCCGATTTTCCGAATATTCCGATCTTCAATCTTTCGCCCGTTATTTTAAGTGGTCTAAATATAATCTTTTTATATAATTATTCAAGAAATATAATGACGAATATTGCGTTTTAAAGGATGAACGGGAGAATAGAGGCGATAAATGTATCTATTTTATCTTAAAATCGAAATCCATGCCGACGCCCCAGGTTGACTGGTACCATCTCTGATTGTTCGCGCCGAATAAAGTTCCGTATTTATCGTCACCGTTCATGTCGAGAAATATACCTATATATCCCGCATCCCTTCGCCAGTCAGACCATCCCATCGAACTGGATAGATGCATAGCATAAAGATCGTTCCCCTGACCGTCGAAGAAGATCGAAATAGCGTCCGCGTTTCCTGCACCTATAGAAAGCGATTCAGCCTGATAGCTGTCATTCCCTTTCAGATCAAAGAACATTCCGCCGGCGTAATCATGGCCGCAGCCGATCGAAACGCCTTTGGATTTGTAGCTGTCATCGCCTTCCGCATCGATCATTGTCCCGAATGCGAGATGAACGCCTGATCCGATAGAATACTGATAGGAAATGTAATTGTCGTTGCCTTTAAGATCGTACAGGCAGCCGAATGCGAACCAGTAACCGCCTCCCTGGCCGAATATATCAGAGATATAGTTATCGTTCCCCTGCCTGTCAAAAAGAAAAGCGTATCCGCCGCAGGCGTGATCCCTGTCCCCGAAGGAATATCCCTGACCCATGGACATAAAATGGTCGGCATAACGGAGCACATCCACCTCATTACCCGATAGCGTGTAATTATCGTTGCCGGTTTCATCGTTCAGGACAGAATATCCGTAAACTCCCGCATAAGACTGAGCCTTCATTTCGCCGATATAAACATCGTTCCCGCTTTTATCCCACAGGCATGAATAACCGAAAGTCGCGGCGGCCTGAGAGTGTTTAAGAGATAAATACCGGTCGTTCCCGGCTTCATCTAGGAGAACGGTAAAACCGAACAGGGAAGAGGCTAATGAGAAATTTTTACAATCATAAATGTCATCACCTTTTCCGTCATAAAGGAACGATATTCCGTTGAAAGCCGATGCGGGACCGAATTCATCTGAAATATATCTGTCATTACCTTCTAGGTCAATGATGTATGAAAATCTCTGATCTTTATTATTCAGCCGGTAAGTGTCATTACCTTTTTTATCAATGATCAAAAAATATTTGCCTTCATAAACATCATCGCTGTCGGTTCCGATAGCTATTCGACCGTAAGGAGTTTCTTTTGTGTAAGGCTGCTGAAGAACATTTACCTTAACGAATTCTATCAGATTTATGAAATTCTGATAAGAAGCTGTTCCGGCTGAAATTATATATTCAGACTTAACTTTACTGAGAGTCTCTTTGTAGTATTTTTCACTTTCAGTGTAATATCTTCTCTCATCAAGCCTGTTTTTTATCATGACCGATATTTCGTCTTTTCCTGAAGATATTTCTTCTTCATCCGTTTCTTCTTCTTCGCTGATCGATCTTTCAAAAACCTTATTCAGGATCGAATCCGCCAAAGAATAGCCTGACCATGTTTTATCAAAACTTTCGATAATGTATTTTTGCTTTAAAAAAAACTCATTAATATCAACCTTGCCGGAACCCTGAGCAGGCATTTGTGCTTTGAATTCAGAGAGAACATTTGAAAAATCAATTGCAGGAAACATTTCATAGCTGTTTTTTACTTTATGCGGCAGTGATACCTGCAACATAGGATCAATGAACATTTGAGCCAATGAAGGGAACAGGAAAAGCTCTTTATCAGTCTTCACAGGCAGAAAATAGCTCTGTTTGGTCATATACATCTGTTCAAGAGCGTTATAGATCACCGAATTATCCGATACGAGGCTTTCAACCGTAAATGAATTTATCGAATCCTGAGCAGATGTTTCGATCTTCAGTTCGGAAACAAGGGCGGCATCAATTTTCTCGATGTATTTCTTCTTTAAAAGGTCGAGCAAGGTTGACTCCATCTTTCTGTCAATTACTTTAACTCTCTGTTTGAGTGTATCAGTCTTCAGATGAGAATTAAGATAATGAAGCGCGGTATGAGAAACGAGC